>JAJPJF010000033.1 GCA_021324415.1 Nostocales cyanobacterium Centralia_MAG_434 | reverse complement strand
CCAATCTCAAGAATATTCCTTGCAGCATTGTGGTCACGGTCTTGGGTATGCCCACAGTGAAAACATACGTGTGTTCTGACGGATAATGCCTTCTTGACAACCTTGCCACAATTAGAGCAATTTTGGGAGGTGTATTGGGGAGGAACAGCAACTGTCGCCACTCCAAATACTTTCCCAAAATACTCTACCCATTGACGGAACTGTGTCCATGCTGCATCGGATATTGATTTAGACAGGTGTCTATTCTTAACCATATTACGCACCTGCAAGTCTTCGTACACCACTAAGTCGTGAGACTTAACTACGTACCTTGCTAATTTCACAGCAAAGTCTTGACGCTGGCGACTTACCTTGAGGTGCTTTCTTCCTAACTTATTCCGTGCCTTTGCGCGGTTAGCAGAACCCTTCTTTTTGCGGGATAATGTGCGTTGTAGACGTTTAAGCGCTTTTTCGGATTTACGTAGATGGCGCGGGTTCTCAGCGGTGTTGCCTTTATCGTCAGTGTAGAAGTGAGTCAATCCCACATCTATCCCAATCGTGCTATTCGTTGGCTCCCTTCTCTCTATCCGCTCTTGGTCGATACAGAATTGGACATAATACCCATCTGCACGACGCACCACCCGTACTCGTTTTATCTGGTTTCGCTGATAGAAATGCAGGTCACGAGTGCCCCACATCTTAAATGTTCCCGCCTTAAATCCGTCGGTAAAGGTGATATAACGTCTATCTTCTGATAATGCCCATCCCGTTGTTTTGTACTCTACACTCCCATGTGTTTGATGTTTTTTAAACTGTGGGAATCCTTTCTTAAGCGACTTACCCTTTTTGCAATTATCAAAGAATCTGGCAATTGCACTCCATGCACGTTCTGCTGACGCTTGTCGTGCCATTGAGTTCAACTTATTCGCCCACTCGTACTCTTTGGCTAATACAGCACAATAGGCAGACAATTCATATCGTCCCACACCACGGTTGTCCATCCAGTATCGAAGACAACTATTGCGCACAAAACGAGCAGTTCGAATGGCTTCGTCTAGCCGTTCATACTGCTCGTTTTGCCCTTCTAGTTTAGCTTCGTATACTAGCATTGTTACGTTGAACTCATTGACGTAATTATAGCACAGAGATTGTCAAAATAACCACTATTCTTCTCCTTGTTTTTACATATAAAAAGACGGTCAAAGAACGTGCTTATTTTGACCCGCCTTTCATCCCCTCCTTATAGAAGAAGGGGCATTCGGCGGTTTTTGGTAAATTGACACTTCTGATCAGACTATCACAAGGCACGAATAGAGGTATGCAAAATACAGATTTCATCTTTTACAGCTACTGCATTTTTATAGTGTTAGAAAATTCTGGAAATAGGGAAAACTAACATTATCCTACTTTCACTACAATATATGAGCGAAAAAGAACATTTTGCAGATCAATACAGGAAAGTATATGGAGGAAATACCCCTACTAACTCCAGCCATAACATCAAACAAATTTTATTAGCTATTTTCTCATCCCGTTTTTCAAGCCACAATGTTAATCCGGGTAATATCGGCACTTCTCAATTAGAAAATCTACAAAATATTAATTGCGACTTGCCAAAGATTGATACTATGTGGCGTCATAACACTAAACAGACAATATATCGAGTTTGGGCGATTGCTCTTGCAACTCCCCGCGATCCATTTGTCATTTACCAAATAGCTAGCATACCAAAGACTGTTTCTCAAGTTTATACTATTCGCCACAGTGAAATTGGGATATGTGGCACTGTCTGCATGAGATCCAGATTAAACAGTTTGGATTGTGGTATTGAGTGGAATATCAGTTCAGTACATCTCTATAACAATAACAAACTAAAAGAAGCTATTGCTTGGGCAAGCCCTCTTAAGTTATGGCGTGAGAAATTCCAATTGAGCGGGGAATCAGACAATTGAACTAACCTAAAAAAAACTGAGAGGTAGTGTTGCTGATGAACTGAGATAAATTACGAATTCCTATTACAGCAAATGTTTTATAGCGTTTCCTACTCGCGTGAGGTACGCTATAACCCTTAATAGGTAAGCGTCTCAGTTCTCATACATGTACCTCACCTGACAGAGAAACGCTATAAGCTAATCATCTACATATCTGCAACACTACTTTCAATCCTAAAAGCAATTAACTTAAGAGTTATTAATTCTTTATGTTTAGAGAATCTTTAAAGCCAAGTATTCTAAGTACTTAAACAAAATTAATTATACATATTAAAATTTTGTTCAAAGATCGCCGTTATCCGAATTTAAAGAGTGAATTTAATTTTTCCCAATTACTTACCTTATGATTTTCGCCCAGTAATTTACTAATTATACTGATCAAGATATTGTAATATCCTTTTAATCGTACTCCTATCCTAAACCTTACTCAGATGACAAGCGAAGAGGTTGCAAGCATAGTGAAAACATAAGACTACTCAACCAAAGAAAAATCATTGTTACTATAGACATTAATTAGAAAAATATATATGAAATATATTAACAGCACAGTTCTGGCATTACTTATTTCTGTTTTTGTAGAAACTTCAACAATGGGACAAATAATAGATCCAGTACTTGTTGAAACAGCTAGACAGTGGGAAACAGGCGAGGTTTGCAACCGAGCATTAAACAAAAATGACATACATTTTGAAGTGATAACATATAATAAATATCAAAAATATCAGACACCACCAAGAATTGCTCAGGCCTTAGAACATATGACTGCTAAGGATAGATATACGTGGCATTATGCACAGCTTCTGGTAATGAGAACAGAAATCTGTGTTACAAGGAATAGAAAAAATCATGCTACAAATAAATGAGAGAAGATTTTAGAGGAGAACCAGGGATGTTAGGAATGTTAAAGATAGACATTAAAGAGTCTTTAAAGGAACTCAAAGAATTAATGTCCTCAGAAAAACAGGACAAACCAAAGAAAGATTACAAGTGTTGTATTGGCTAAAAAGTACACAGAGTAGAAGCCTAGAGGATTTAGCAGCGAGAACAGGCCATCATCGAACTACGGTATCAAGATGGTTAAGTCTTTACCGTACTGGAGGGTTAAGGAAGCTACTAAATATCAAAAAAAGCACAGGACAGAACCGAAAACTGACAAGAGAAATATCCCTCTTCTGTCACTCTCCGAGAGGGCGATCACTAGAAGCCCAGGGCAAACGCACCTTAAAGTGGCACATTAAAGGTTGATTTTTGGCTAAATCTATGAGTACAGCTAGACACAGTAAACCAAAAAGTTTTTCCCATGTACGAGAT
>JAJPJF010000140.1 GCA_021324415.1 Nostocales cyanobacterium Centralia_MAG_434 | reverse complement strand
GCATTCAGAAAGGGATAAATCCCTTCTGCCTTCTGCCCTCTGCCCTCTGCCTTTCCTCGATAAAACTTGTGAGAATACCACAAGCAAACGGTTTAGTTGTGCATTCCATAGGCTCAATGCAAGATACAACTTTTGCCATAGTTGGCATACCAAACTTGGTATGTATACCTCTGGTAAACTTGCTAATAAAATAGCTAAAACTTGCTTGATAATGATTGGCTTAAATTTCAGAAAGCAAATATTATGGGAATACACGTCTAAATTGCATAAAGACTCATAGTGGGTGCTGATTGTTAGCAGCAAACGGTTAACACTAAACGGTCAGCTTGAGTTAATCTGCGATTTCATTGTATAACAGCTAACTGTGGTGCAGTCTGGTAGAAAACCTCAAAAAACGTGCAACAAATGCATTTTGACAAAAACACGCAGACTTGTTTTGTTGGTTTGTTCGGTGTTCCAACTGATTCATTTTTATGAAGCCTGCCTCTCTTTGTTTACCTATAAGACTCTCGTTCCTTTTACGAATGACAAGCTTCATGAAGACTACTTTTCATTGTAATTCATCCAAAAAATCAAACAATTGAAAGCTTCAGATAGCATGATAAATAAATTCAGTAAAACTATTTACAAACTTCAAAGAGAAAATAATCCCTATCGCCAAGTAGCTATCACATTTTCATACTTAGGCAAGTTAGGGTTAACCAATTATTGGAATTTACAAGAGTGCAAAAATCACTTACAAAATTTACTTTTACAATCGCTTAAGCAAAGTTCTATCACAGAATTTCCTCTAATTATTGGCTTAACTGAATCAGGGATTATTCCCTCAGCCTTAATGTATGAAAATGCTAAAGAAAAAAGAATTAATGCACAATGGTTATGTTCAACTCGCCGAGTTGCTCATGGAATTGACTTTAGTGAAAGCCATTCACATGCTCCAAAACACATACTGCCTTTTCCCGAGTATCAGCCTACAGAGTTTTGGTTTGTAGAAGATGAAATCACAACGGGTCGAACACTACTTAACTTAACTTTGCGTTTATGTCCGCTACTGAATGTTAAGTACGTCAGATTTTTTGCACTAGCTGATACTCGACACCTTCGACAAATGACTCAATTTAAGTCTATTCTTACTAGTTTTAATATTCAGTTTTCTACTCATTCTTTAATTAGACTAGCACCTACGGAACCAGATAATACAAACGACTTATTTCAAACAAGAACAAATCAGACAAATGAAATAAATATCAACAAAGAACATTTTTTTAATCAAAAAAACACTAGTAAGCACCAAGAATTTCATGATTATAAAATTTTCAAAGAATTGAAAGGCTCTTTACTTATTATTGGAGAAGCAATTCATATGGCTATCAAAATCATTAAAATAAATCCGTTATTGTCATTTCAAAATATTACTTTGAGCCCTTGGCAAATAGATGGTAAAAGTGTTTTGAGTAAACTAGAATTTTCAAGAAAATACTATCTTTATAATTATCATCAAATTAAATCACCTATTTATATCCTTAGTGATTTAGAAGATAAAGACATTGAATTAGAAGCTGAAGATATACTTTTACAAAAAGGTTTGAATGTCAAATCTATAAAATCTAATACAATAAATACCAATATTTGAAATGGATTTATTAACAAGTTTTGGTAGAACCAATCTTTGGAATCAACCTGTATATGCTCAGTTTTTAAAAGAGATTGATCCTTTCAAAGAGCCACATTACTTTCGCTCTTTAAATAAAACTTATGATGGCAACAATACATTTTGGTCAATTCCTTCACCGGAACCTAGATTGGATGATGAATTTTGGCAATTAGTAACCTCACAGTTAAAAAATCAAAAAATCCAACAGGCTGCTTCTAGGTTAGCTGCTTCTATTGCTCAATGGGAAGCAGATACAACATCGCTGATTTTTGTCGCAATTTTGCGAGCAGGGGCTCCAATTGCAGATTGGCTGTGCCGTCTACTCCCAGGCTCTGTTGCTGTTTCCATGTCTTTGTTTGTCGGTCTTGGCATCGATCAAGTTGCATTATCCAGAGTACGCGCGCAATATCCAGAGCGCAAAATCATCTTTGTTGACGGGTGGACGGGACGTGGTGCAGTGGCAAGAGAGTTGTCAAGGCTGAAACTAAAACCTTTTGCATCTCTAGTTGATCCATGGGGATGGGCAGATTTTTGTGGTACTCAAGATGATATATTATGTCCAACAGCCTGTTTTACAGGAGTAGCAACGCTAGGATTTTCTAGAACATTTTATGTAAATGACAATAATCTATTCGCTGCTTATCTATTTCCACAACATTATTGTCGCTATCAACTGGTAAAAGCTTGGCAAGCCAACTGTCCAGCGTCACTATCTACAATCATTAGCTCTCAGCAACGTTTCTTTAAGCAGACTGAAATGAGAATTCATAGTAATGAAGTTTGTCGTGCTTTAATTAACGCTGCTCCAGATACTATTTATTTTCGGGATGATATCGCTTATGTTCAAGAAAATTATCGTCTGTTGTTAACATTGGCAGAATTACGTCAAGTCAAAGCTGTTTATAATATTAGTCCCTTAGCTGATTATCAAACCCGCGTTGCTTGCTCACTGAAAAAATAAGCTGATGGATATGGCAAAACAAGTTCTCGTTGTGGATTTAGACGGTACTCTATTACACCCGGAACCAGAAGCGATCTCTGTATCAGGTAGGTCAAGCTATAGATATTTAAGTAGAACTGCTGCTGATCTTCTATTACAAATCAGTCAGTTCATCCCCATAGCTATTGCAACTGCTCGCAATGCTCAAAATATTCAACAATTAGTTAATCAGTTGCCAAATGTAAATTTTTGTGGATTTGTCACCGAGAATGGCTTAGTCACAAGAACTAGCCTAGATGATGAAGCACCTATGAAAAGTCAGTGGAATGCAGTTACTGATTTATTGCCGGATTGGTTACAACTCACAGGATATGAAAATAGTTTAGGTTTAATTCCACCCAAATCCTTGCACAATCCTGAGTCAGTCTTGCAGGATGCTCTATTACAAAGCGCTCAAGATGGATATATCTACTTAGATGGTCACAAAATCTTTGTTTATCCTTCTGTTCCTACCAAATTAGCAGGCATTTACTCTCTTGGTTTAAATCCCTTCATTACGTTGGGAAATGATTTAAATGACCTAGACGTGCTTACTGCCAGTTCCTATGCAGGAACTTTGAGTACTGCTCATGAACAAGTTAGAAGTCTTGTGAAAACTAAAGGTGGTTATTGCTCGTCTTTAGTTTCTCATGCTGCTACAGAAGATTTATTATTATGGATTTATCATCTGACACTTAAATCCCTGCGTTGCTTTGAGTCTCATCAATAAAATCTTTCGAAAGCGTATAAGCTTTTTAAATTCCGGAAAACAAATTAAACGTAAAAGGGTATAAAAAGAGACTTTATAGCAATTTTCGGTTAAATAGGTTAAATAAGGTATGTGTTTAAAGCTGAAAAGCTTAATAATCAAGAGATTCACTGTACCTCACTCGTGTAGGAACAGCTATATTTGTTTGTGTACTGTAATAAAATTGGAAACTATAAGCACTTGATTAACAGTTCTGGATAACAGCTACCCCTCTTGTGTTAGGTAGTACTTATTTATTTGGATAATGCAATAGAATAGGAGCAAAAATATGTGTATTTACTAGCAACTACACTCCTGCATAGGTGTCATTTATTTGTACAAAACAGTATTTAAGTAAATCAGCAAAAAAGTAATGCATTTGTTGGAAGGGCGATTGCCCTTGTCACTTATTAAGTAATTTTAAATTCACTTTAATTTTACCTTAATACAAGTTTGTTATTTTCATCATTACAAAGGAAAAAATCAGACATCATCCTCATTGGCAATAGCCTAAAAATCCGATTTTAACTGGTCTGAGCAAACTAATTCGAAGGAAGCAATATGAGATTTTTACATATACGTACTTCTGTGGCTGGACTTACTTTATTAGTCCTTGTAGGTATATCTCCTACCTTGGCGAAACAGCCTATCAGATCTCAAGCTGCTCAACCAGTTTTAATTGCACAAACTTCTACTGGAGTAACAACTTACAGCTTCCCAGCAGAAAATATTACATACTCTACAGATGGTGTTTTTAACCATAAAGGTCGTATCTTTCAAGGCAATGAGATTACCATCGTGGATTCGGCAATTGGCAAACAAGTTTCTGTCATTCTTTCACATGGAATTGACACTTTCACAAGGTTTACGCTTCTTTTACCTAATGGTCTGTTCCAAAATGGTGACAAAATCACGGCTATAGGCATTACTGATAACGCCGTAGTTCCAAGAATCAACAACGATTCTTACACTCTCCTCAAGGGCACCGTCGAAATTAGTCCTTGAAACGACCTGTCAATTTGGCAATCACCTCCATCGAGTCACCTTTCGAACACTAATCAAGCACGGCGTTACAGGTTAAACATTTGCTATCAAGTTTCAGATTAACCCTCTTCTAAAAAACAGAAATATTTTTTTACATTCATTGGCAATGAGATCGCTTTTCTCGGACGCTTGTGTCACCTTCCAAGGTGAGAACCAAAAAATAAAATGTTCCACTTCATTAGGGAGATCCAAAAAAATAAATATCCAGCCTTATTAAAACGAATACCCGACTACGCCCACGAGCTAACCACATTGGCTGGATATTTATTTACGCCTTAAGTGCCTTACCACAAATAACCTACTATCCCCTTTGAACAATCACGTTCGGCTTTGTCTTTGACAGGCTCAGGTGGAACATTTTATTACGCCTTAAGTACCTTGAATGCGAACAAATGCAGATTTGCCAGGTGCTCCAAATATAATATTCCTTAACATTTCGCTACAAAAATAGCGCCTTCATTTAAGCTTTTATTTTGGTTACCTTAATGATTTCTTAAGAGTGTACTGGTATCTTTTTAAAGTTCAATTTCTAACTACTACACTTTTTGTCAATACCGATGCTATCAATTTTTATGCTGGCTCAAGCTACTCTACTGAGTCATAAATCAGAAGCACCCTTAAGTTATCCTCCACATAATCAAGTCATAGCCTCATCGCTTCATTCCGCTATTAGAAGAAAAGAGATTAGGCCATACTTGGCATCTGCTCCTAATGCTACCGTTGGCTATACTGGTGTTGGTGCAGGTGATACAACTCAAAATAGTGTAGTTCTATGGACACGTACAACTGACACTACAACTAATCAAGGAGTAGCCACTCATCTAACAGCACTTATTTCTACTGATCCATCCTTTAAATCAGTTCCCATAACTGTTGCTGGGACAACAAATGCTAACAGAGACTATACTTTAAAACTTTACGTTAATGGTCTTAAAAGTGGTAGAAAATACTACTATAGATTCCAAACGGATAATGGCGTGTTCAGTCCAGTCGGCACATTTAGGACTGCGCCAGCACCAAATCAGAAAACATCTGTCCACTTTGGCTTTAGTGGTGATGCTGATGGTCAATGGCGTCCCTACGACTCAACCCAAGATTTCCACAAGCTAAATCTAGATTTCTTTGTGTGGTTGGGTGACACCATTTACGAAACCAGTAGTGCTCTATCTGAAGCAACAGCTGATCCGTTTACCAACCCAACTCAAGCCCTTGCTGATTATCATCGTAAGTATCGAGAACAGTTTGAACCTGTGAGCGACAATGGGTTTGCTGGTCTTAAAGACTTCTTTTCTTCGGAGGGACACTATACTCTTCTAGATAACCACGAAACAGGTAACAAGCAGTTCCAAGCAGGCGGTGCGCCTACTGGAAGTCCTCCTGGTAAGGGTTTGGATGGAACTGACCCAGCTGATGATGTCAATACAACTGGTAGTTATCTCAATCAAACCGATGGGTTTAAAACACTTATTAAGGCATACGAAGATTACCAACCCATCCGAGAAAAAACGATTTCTGCCCCAGACGATCCACGTACAGATGGCACTCAGCAACTTTATTATGCTCAACAGTGGGGTGCAAATTGTATCTTTATTAATTTAGACGACCGCTCCTATCGAGATATCCGTCTCAAAACTCCTACAGGTAACGATGACACCGGTCCCCGTGCTGATAACCCCAACCGCACAATGCTAGGTACCACTCAACTGAAATGGTTTAAGCAAACCCTTTTGGAGACGCAAAAAAGAAGAATACCCTGGAAAATTGTGGCCATCTCTTCTCCCATTGATCAAGTAGGGGGTGATGGTGGTAAATCTTGGATCGGTGGTTACAGGGCTGAGCGGAACGAGATTCTCAAGTTTATCGCCGACCATCACATTGATCATGTAGTCTTCATCACTACTGATGATCATCAAATCCGAATCAACCAACTGACTTATTTGACCAATCCCAATGATCCCACAACTTCGGCAGTAGTTCCTGGTGCTGTGTCTATTCTTGTCGGTCCAATTGGTGCAGGTGGTCCTGATGCTGTTAGTGACCATAGCTTCAGCAATATCAAATCATTAACAGAGCAACTGGTGGCGAATGAAGTCTCTCAAGGTATTAGACCCATTGGTTTAGATCCCCATTTCCCTGGGCTCCATAATGTTTTCCGTGAAGGTGATTCAGATGCGGATACCTTACGTCAGCCTTTTGATTTTTACTCCCCTGACACGTTTAATTATGCTCTCCTCGATATCAGTCAGGATGGAAAAACTCTTTCGGTAAATACTTATGGAATCAATTCCTATGCCGCTAATACCTTCCCTGAACCAGACAAAGTTGGACCTGTACGACACATTTTAGGTTTTGAAATCACAGCTTCAGCCTCTCAGTGATTTCCATTCTCGCTCACTCACAACACTTTTCAGTTGCATCACAAGATTTTTTGTTGTCTGTGATCAGGTGATTTGTGAAACTAGTGGGCGAATTGGAGAAACCGTCTGGCAGCAGAACAATCTATCAATCTGAACGAGGAAAAACGTATCGGACTTCTAGCATACTCAATCATTAAACTGAGATGAGAAAGTTCCAAACAGATCTGGTGGAGCGTCATGATTAACCGTTTAACGGAAAGATACGGGTAGGATGTGGAAATGAAACTGCCCACGGTATCGCAGAATCATTTTCCGTCAACAAGATGATGCTTAGACAACCTCTTATGCGCTAGCAATGTTGGCGCATGTAGGGGATGGTGACGTTGGGAAATCGGGTAAATAGAATTAACAAGCAGATTGCTGGCAGACTAAGGAGAAAAAACCTTTTTGATCTCCGAATTCTGGAAAGTGTTAAAATACAAATCATTCTCGATTCTTTTTGTATGGTTTGTGCCATGCAGGAATTACAGACAGAGGGTATTTCCTCTGTTTTCTTCAGCAATCATATTCAGGACACTCTGAATTTTGAGAATTAGAGTGTTAAAAATACAATATTTAAGATTTTGAATGCTTCCCCTACCCAGATTTCGTAGCGCTTTTAGTATTAGGTCGCTGGTGTACATTTAAAATAAAGTCGTAAAGTTTCAGGGTCCTGAAAGCCTTGAAATATCGTACTTATAGTTTGAGTGAGAAAATAATAAAGTCGTAAACTTTGAGACGGGGAAATCCCAAACCAGAAAAACTGAAATAATAAACTCTTAACCTGTCACACAAGTAAGGTTTACTCATTATATCCAGATGATATACATATTATTCAATTGGATAATGGTGCTTTTCATTTAAGCCAGACTCGTCAAATTCCGGAAAATATTATTTTCTTATTTCAGCCTCCGCATACTCTGCAAGTCAATCCCATTGAAAGGTTATGGGAAGAAGTTAAAAGGAATGTCAGTAGTACAGTTGGACATTTTATTTTTTGATCTCCCTCAAGAAGCGCGATTGCATGATTGCACTGGCCCTTTGGGCCAATCGCCTTCATCAATCAATTCTCTCTTGGTAGCTCCCAAGGTTCTAGATAGTTTGCTCCGCTGATTACAGAAGCTATTGTTTCCCATGCGTCCCCATTCCCCTTCTTAGCAATTAAGGAAAGTAGTTGATCATAGGGCAGTTGCTCCGGCTGCTCAATGCCGTATTTCTTGGCTGTTTTCAGTATGTCTGCAATTGAATAGGCGATCGCGAATTCCATAGTCTTCTGTTCATAGGTTGAGTCTTGAGCATTTTACCAGGCTTGAGGAAGCACTATATGCAGCTTTCTAAAGCTCATACTTTAGCATGACTGGAAAGTCTGCATTTTAATAAGAGGTCGTCAACTTGTCTAGCAAGATAGTTCATGTGTATTTATGTAATATAACTGAGATAATTGCAAAAACTGACACTACTTACTAAACTTATGGCGATCGCCTAAAATAAAAGTATGTTTTTTGACATTTCCTGGTTGACGTGACAGCTTGATCAGGTATTACGGTAACTCTAACCCCGCCACAAGCGGGGCTTTGTTT
>JAJPJF010000052.1 GCA_021324415.1 Nostocales cyanobacterium Centralia_MAG_434 | reverse complement strand
TTTATATTACTATCCGTAGGGGGACTGGTAGCTATCCTTTTTTTATATCTGTGTTGAGTTCGCGGAAAGTCTACGCTAACTTATTCTTTTTTGTCCAAAGTCCAAAAGTAATTGTCTTTAGCTGTAAATATAAGCAGTGGACTTTTAAAGTAATAATTGACTCTGAAGAGTGGATATCGCTTAAGTGGTATAACAGCTTTCGGGAGGTAAAAATAGCAGTATCTAATATGTTTTTTTCAATTAAAGAGGTATTAGGAATGAATTACAAAAATATTCCTTTACTAGTTGTTGATCGTCATCAAATGAATTTGGAAAAACTTGCTGATCAAGAGGTTACAGTTGTTGAGAATCTGTCAATAGAGTGTCAGAGACTTTATGCAAATATTGCAAATATTCAACAATTAGATGGTCCAGATTTTCCTGATTTTTCAAAAGCTATAGAGTTAAGCTGTAGGATATGTTGGTGTGCTCAAACTTTGCAGCGAAGAAGATATTTTGGAGACAATATTAATCCGAAGTTATCTTATATTCGTGTTGGAATTGTAGAAGGTTTGAATAATGCACCAGGCGATCCTTTTGTTTTAGAGATATGGCCTATTGGGCATTATTCCCCTATTCATAGTCATGGAAAAGTTTATGGGCTTGTCAAAGTCCTTTATGGTGAGATTACGATTAAGGTCTTTGAGAATCTTTTATTGTCTCAGAAACAGCCTTATCGAACTATTTGTTTGAAACAAGGTGAGATTACTTGGATGAGTCCTTCATTCAATCAAACACATCAACTACATAATCAAAGTTTGAATTCTATCTGTGTCACATTAAATTGCTATTCATATCCTTCAGGTGATGAACAAAAATATCCTCATTTTGACTATATTGAGGATGAAAACAATGTTAAACAATTTACTCCTTGTTCAGATATTAGTTTTGTGGATTTCAAGAGAATTATTAAATCTGAATGGGAGCAAAATCAACAAGTGTTGAATGAGATATTAAAACTTTAATTTTTGAAAATAGTTAAAAATATTGATGAAGGACGAGAAAAATGCTTAAAGACTTTCAAGGTCTTGAAATTAGTACTGAATCCTTAGACACGGTAAAAGCTATTGATACTTTCATTCATGAATCTCTGAGTATAGGAAATAACACCAAAATTATATTTGAAGCTGTCATAACAGAACCTAGTTGTGCCTTGGCAAATATTTATGCAGCAGTAGTGCATCTTTTCGCTCGTTCTCCCGATTCTATTTCTCATGCGAGATATTTTTTAGATATCGCTATCCAATGTCGAACTAATGAGCGAGAGCAGCGTTACTTGGCATCTGTTGATGCTTGGGTGAAAGGTGACATTTTCCAGGCGATTGCGCGAAGCGCAGTGCCAAAGGCAATCGCTCATCATGAAGTAATTGCCGAAGTATTCCCGCAAGACTTGCTGTCGCTTCACATCTGTCAATACCATCAACGGAATTCTGGTGATAGTGAAGGGATGCTTCGAGTTGCCCAAAAAGTTTTTTCTTTCAATCAAAATAATTCCTACATGTTGGGAATGTTGGCGTATGCCTTAGAGGAAAATTTAGATCTGTTAGCAGCTGAGGAGATGGGGCGACGTGCAACTGAAATACAACATAACAATCGCTGGGCACACCATGCAGTTGTTCACGCTTTGGAGAACCGAGGGTGCTTTGAAGATGGTATCGCTTGGGTGAATGATGTTTGCGATACATGGGAAGAAAGCACTCCTGCTTTCCGCAATCATCTTTGGTGGCATGCTTGTCTTTTTTATCTGGATGCTGAAAATACAGCTAAGGTACTAGAGCTTTATGATAATCAGATATGGGGTCATGCAAATAAAGAAAACTGGCATGAACAAATCAACTCTATTTCGTTGTTGCTCAGAATGGAATTAAGGGGAATTGACGTAAGGCAGCGTTGGCAAGAAATTGCTACCTATCTTCAGGGTAGAGTTCATGAGCGGATATTGGGATATCACGATCTCCATTATGTTTATGCATTGGTCCGTGCTCATCGGTATGATTGGATCAATCAAATCCTAGCTAATATGCGCACTCATGCTGAAAGTTGTTCTGTGCCGTATGTTGGCCAAGTCTGGACAGAAGTTGCTATTCCTGGAGCATGCGCCATGATTGCTCATGCTCAGCAAGATTGGGGCCAAGCGATCGCACTATTTGAGCAAGTGCGTTCAAGGCTGCAGGAAATTGGAGGGACCAATATCCAGCAAGATTTGTTTGAGCAGGTTTACATAGATGCTTTGATTAATGTAGATAGAAACCAAGCAGCATTTGAATTGCTAACAAAACGGGCAGCGCTGCGGCAAAATATTCCAGCGGTTGAGCGATTGTTGAGTGCTGTAGGGAAAAAGTTGGCTAGTACAATTTGTTAATTATATAGATAATGCTGCGTTTAAGTCGGTATCAATGGA
Source organism: Nostocales cyanobacterium Centralia_MAG_434 (assembly GCA_021324415.1). Lineage (GTDB taxonomy): Bacteria > Cyanobacteriota > Cyanobacteriia > Cyanobacteriales > Nostocaceae > JAJPJF01. The sequence continues at coordinate 2,505 of JAJPJF010000052.1, read as the reverse complement.
CTGTTCTGTTTGCTGCATGGTTAGGATGGGGCTTTGATATTTTTGATGGACTATTGTTTAACTATGTGGCACCGAACTGCGTACCAACATTGTTAGATTTACCCATTGGTTCTACTGAAGCAAAAGCAGCAACCCTTTATTGGACAGGGTTGTTAACATCTCTTTTGCTAATTGGTTGGTCGGTGGGTGGTATTGTGTTTGGCTGTGTCTGTGACCGCATCGGGCGTACAAAAACCCTACTGCTTACCATGTTGCTTTACTCGTTGGGTACATTCTTTTGTGCCTTTGCGCCAAATATGGAGGTTTTGATATTGTGTCGCCTCGTTGCAAGCTTAGGCATTGGTGGGGAGTGGGTCGCCGGTGCGTCAATGGTAGCCGAAGTTGTCCCAGAGCGATCTCGTGTTGAAGCTGGAGCTTTACTACATACGTCTTCTCCAATGGGCTTATTTCTAGCTACATTTGTCAACTCCGAAATTGCCGGGGTCCTGTTACCGGAAAGTCCTTCCATATCTTGGCGATACGTATTTGCTGTGGGCTTGGTTCCTGCGATTGTTGCATTGATTGTACGGCTGTTTGTCAAAGAACCAGAGCGCTGGCAACAAGCATCTGCAACTAGAAAGGAACTTAGTTTCAAAGAACTGTTTACACCAGAGCTTCGGACAGCTACTCTAAGTGGCTGTTTGATGACGTTCATTGCACTCCTAACATGGTGGAGTTGTAATGCATTTATTCCTGTTGTGGCTACTGGACTTGCACAACTTGCAGCCAAAGCACAGGGAATCACGGCAACTCAAGTCATGCTTGAAGGGTGGAAAACTTCTATAACATACAGTTTTAATGCAGGAGGTTTGATTGGAGCATTGCTAACTATTCCCGCTGCCAAATATTTAGGGCGTCGATGGATGTTTGCAATTTATTTCCTCTTGTCTACTATTGCAGTTACAGTTGGTTTTGGGGTGAAACTGCCAGCTGATTTACAAGTCTGGTCATTATTGTACTTTGCGATCGGCATGACCGTATTTGGCATTTTTGGCAGCTTCACCTACTACCTACCAGAACTATTCCCCACGCGATTACGGGCAATGGGTTCCGGTTTTTGCTACAACAGTGGACGATTAGTCACTGTGATCGGTCCTTTCCTCGTCGGCTATATCGCCTCTCAAAAAGCTAATGTGCTTCAGGGCACTTTCAGCATCCTCTTTTTTATAGGCTTTATTCCCCTTGTTGGAGTATTAGCAATGCCGTGGGTGATTGAAACTAAAGAGCGAGTGTTACCCGAGTGAATTTTTCTGCATGTCGTCTTGTGTACATAGAGAAAGATAAAATAAGGATGTAAATACTAGCACAGTTGCCTCAGCAAGGAAGCTGAGGTTTTTGTTTGAAAGCTTGAGAAACTTTAAAATGAATGTTTGGAGTGAAAAGTTAATGGTCAAGAATGAACCTAAAAATACAGAAGAAATAAAAACAAGCGATCGCTTAGCCAGTTATGCAGGTTATTCTGTTGGAGAGAAAGTAACTTACTTGGTAGAAGGTAGAAGGTTTAGACTGATAGCTACGATTACTAATATTTTGCGCCATCCGTTAACAGAAAAGTCAATTGTATTCGAGTTGTTGTTTGAAGATGAATCCTTGCCTTCGCACTTAAGAACACAAGCTTTGACGTTTCCGGAGAATGAAAATTGGATAGAAAAGCTTGTCGATTTTTAAGGACTTAAGTTGAATCAAGCAGGAGTCTAGGGGTAAGGGGGAAAAGAAAACTTGAAAAAAAGACTCCAGTAAAATTTATCGGAGTGCTGGCAGTGGGAATTATCAAAGGTACAAGTCAGTAGTACAACTATGCAGGAAAGTGATGGGATTCTATCGCTTTTAGACCAGGATCATCAGTGAAAATTGTAGGCCCCACTTAACACCTATGTGTACCCTAATTAGGGGTTATTTTTTTTAAAAAAACACAAGAGACTGTTGGGATATATATGACCCCTATTTATACCCCAAGCAAGAATTAAACATTTATTTATTAGTAATAAAATCTGTCATTCTGCAAGAGCAGTTGAAGGTTTTTCAGTTAAACAACGTTTAACTACAAAACGTCTGACTGGCTTTTGATGATTTTTTTATTCCCACAACACTAAGAATTTGGCTCATTTTCACTGCTGTTAGGGGTTGAGCCTAAATAAATTGAACAAACCTTTTTGGGGTGATCGGTCTTGGCAACACTATTAATTGTTGTCGAGGGTCTGTTGAGAGTCAAGGGAAACCTTGTTGAGTTGGCACTTAAGGTGTAATAAAATGAAAGCGCCTTATTACCACGAATAACCTACTGCGCTCTGGAATTAGGCCACTTGAAATTGGGCAGCATTATTACATAACGCTCAAGCGTCAGAACATGGAGCCTGAGCCACCAGAAAAGAGCAGCCTTATTACAAAACGCTCGAGCGTTAGGGGTCTTACACGTAACAATCATGGGGCAGGCTTCATTAAAACTAATTAGTCGGAACACTCAAC
>JAJPJF010000137.1 GCA_021324415.1 Nostocales cyanobacterium Centralia_MAG_434 | reverse complement strand
GGCGGGGCACGCCGAAACTCATCACGCTTGGGGAGAAACCGACCTCTATCTATTTGAGGCAACTCAGTTAGACAAGTTGATTCGCTGAACCAAGAATCCCACGGCTTCAAGCCGTGGGAGTGTCAATTGTATGCGCTAGGTATTTATTAATGAGCTTTATTACAGTTATAGGGTTAGTTGCGGGAGCATTAACAACCATTGCGTTCCTACCACAGGTCTTAAAAACCTGGCAATCAAAATCAGCTAAAGATGTTTCCTTTTCTATGCTGGTCACTTTCAGCATTGGTGTTTTTTTATGGCTGTTGTATGGTATTTATCTCCATGCTTTGCCAATCATTCTAGCTAACAGCTTTACATTGTTTTTCAACGTCATAATTTTATGGCTCAAAATTCAATATAGATAGAATTAATATAAGTAACCTTAATACTAACAAACACTAGTGACATCTTCTTTATTTACTGCTGAACGTCTCCTATTTACCCCTGCAATTCCCGATGCTGATGCTATTCCCACTATTTTTGCCTTTCCTAATGAGTACAGTGTGGGTATCACTAGCCTTGGTTATCAGGTGGTGTGGGCAACTTTGGCAATGCGTTCTGATATTTTTATAAGTCGCTTATTCACAGACACTCACGAACAGCTTCCAAGAAAACCAGAACTACTCGGCTTTTCTGTGTCATGGGAATTAGACTACGTTAACATTTTAACCCTACTTGAGTCGTTGACTATACCCATCTGGTCACATTCCCGTGAGGATGATCAGCCTCTAGTCTTTGGAGGTGGTCCTGTACTTACTGCTAACCCCGAACCCTTTGCAGACTTTTTTGATGTGATCCTGTTGGGTGATGGCGAAGACCTATTGGGCAACTTTATTGAAGCTTATAAAGAAGTCAGAAACGCATCCAGACAGAAAAAGCTAACGAGGCTTGCACAAGTACCGGGAATTTATGTCCCAAGTCTGTATGAGGTGGAATACCTAGCACCAGATGACGCTGTCAAGTCAATTCAACCAATCTCTGTTGACATCCCAACTGTGGTGCAAAAGCAAACTTACCGAGGAAATACTCTCTCGGCGTCAACAGTGGTGACTGAAAAAGCCGCATGGGAAAATATTTATATGGTGGAAGTGGTGAGAAGTTGCCCAGAAATGTGCCGCTTCTGTATGGCAAGTTATCTCACACTGCCTTTTAGAACAGCAAGTTTTGAAGGTTCACTAATTCCAGCTATCGAGAAAGGTTTATCAGTCACAAACAGATTAGGATTGTTAGGGGCTTCAGTCACCCAGCATCCAGAGTTTGAGACGTTACTCAATTATATTAGCCAGCCAAAGTATGATGATGTGCGTCTGAGCATTGCCTCAGTGCGGACAAATACAGTTACAGTGCAACTGGCAAAAATTCTCGCCCAGCGAGACACGCGATCGCTCACCATTGCTGTAGAAAGTGGTTCAGAAAAATTACGGCAAATTATCAACAAAAAGCTACACAACGATGAAATTATCCAAACAGCAATTAATGCCAAAGCAGGCGGTTTAACTGGGTTAAAACTCTATGGAATGGTTGGGGTTCCTGGGGAAGAACCAGAGGATTTGGAGCAAACTGTAGCACTCATGCGTATTCTTAAAAAAGCTGCCCCTGGGTTACGATTAACACTCGGATGCAGCACCTTTGTTCCCAAAGCACATACACCTTTTCAATGGTTTGGTGTGAATCCGCAAGCCGAAAAACGACTGCAGTTCTTACAAAAACACCTCAAACCCCAAGGCGTAGATTTTCGACCAGAAAGCTACAATTGGTCAATCATTCAAGCCTTGATCTCAAGAGGCGATCGCAGACTATCCCAGCTTTTAGAACTCACCCGAAACTATGGTGACTCCTTAGGGAGTTACCGTCGTGCTTTCAAACAGTTAAAAGGACAAATTCCTGACGTAGATTTTTACGTTCACTCTAACTGGTCAACCACACAAATCTTACCTTGGAACCATATCATCGGACCACTCCCACAATCCACACTCCTGAAGCACTTAGCTGACGCTACAAGTCATTTCAGTTCACCTCAAAACGAACTTCCAGCATTGGTTTAGTCAATAAAAAAGCCTCTGGTTCCCATCAGAGGCTACAACCAAAGCAAACTCTACGTCATCATTTATCCTCATCCTGTACTATGCTACCTAGCCTACATTGAGAGAAGCACTGTCAAAAGCCAGAGTTTGCATTACAAAAGACTGTGACGATCAATACTCGGGAAATCTCAGCTTTAAAGACCTAGTTTGGCGAATTCTTCACTATATCGGCATTTTGGCATATCCATATATATAAACACAGATAAGATATAAAGCAAGTGCAAGAGTGTCAAAATGTTTTAGAGTTCCCCGGCTCATTACCGGGGTTTTTATTTTTCTCTACCAAAGTCCCACATCTGTGATATTTATAACCATTCTCTAAGATTCACAAACTCTGACTAAGTATAACCTTTTTAGATCTTGTATTTTTAATTGGCATGAGTCCCCATCCATTAAATTATCTGTGTTCATTTGGGGTGAAAATCCAATCCGATAATTTAAAATCTGACTTAGCCAATTTCTGTGACAATAAAAATTTTTTGGTTCCCTCCAACAATTGTAATCCTTGAGTTGAAAAAGGTTCCTCAGGAAATTGTTTAACAGATAAAGATGCTTTAACAACATCAATCGGATATTTAGAGACTTGAGCGTGGAATTTATAATATTCCTCTGGGTTAGCATTAATATCTTTGACAGCTTCTCGTTTAACTTGATTCCACCTTTTGGGTAAATCCGGATGTTTGGCAAGGAAAGCTTCTGTAATTACAGTAGCACTTGTTCCTGGTAAGTCAGGATGTTTAACTGCTTCATCAATAACAGGAAACCCTTTTGACTTCAGAATTGGACCTGTACCAGTGGGTGCAGCAATAGCAGCCACATCACCACGTTCCAGCGCAACTCGCGCATCATTGGGTAATAAGTGGACAACAGTCACTTGCTCAGCAATCCCTGATTTTTGCAGCAACCCTATTAAGTAGCGGTGCATATACGAACCTTTTGATGTTGCTACCTTTTTTCCTTTGAGTTCTACAACTGAGCGTGGTCCATTTTTTCCAACCAACAACCAAGCATTCGTTCCGACTTGCTCTTGACTGATCAGTCGAGTCTTGATCCCCCTAGATCTAGCAATCAGTGCGGGTGTATCGCCATAAATGCCAATATCCAACTTATCTGACACAAGAGCCTCATTGAGATCAGGTCCGTTGGGAAAATTGAACGTCTCGATTTGTGTGATCCCTAACTTTTCTAACTCTGGCTTGAGTTTACCTTTATGTATTGCCCAGCCTATAGGACCAGTTGGAGCTTGAGTATTACCTATAATACCCAACCGCAAGGTAGAGGTATTTGATGATGCTTGCTTTTCATTAAGTGTTTCTTGTGACAGAGTTTGGTTAGAACTACAAGCAGTATTAAGGAGCAGTAGGAAAAATGCTACTAAAGTTGAGAGTCGAAGAAAGAGGGGTGATGTGTTGAGTGTCATTTACATTTGGCGTTCATCATAATCTGCTGAATAACTAAAGCCACTTCAGTAGTTGGAACGTGGCATCTTCTTTGGCTCCGTTGCTTCGTTCGCGACCCCAGCCAATGTTTCGGCGATAGCTACCAAGTATTCCAGCTTCTACAAGATATTCTTCATCTACCGACTCCAAGGGATCTACTTGGGGTGCTACATAAAGAGCATCCACTGGACAGTACAATTCGCACATAAAACAGGTTTGACAATCACTCTGTCTAGCTATTGTTGGTGGTGCATCTTGCACACTGTCAAATACGTTTGTTGGGCAAACATTGACACAAAGATTACACTGAATGCACCGCGACCCACTGACTAATTCAATCATCTTGTTAGGTGTTACTTGGTGAGAATAAATACTGATTTGTGATTTGTGAGTGGGGAGTTAGTTGTCCCCCTTGTCCTCCTTGTCCCCCTTGTCTCCCCTGTCCCCCTAAACTGTCAATAAATTATTAGTTGCTAGTTCTTTAGGCTCAGCTTTGACCCAGACTTGATCTAAACCGCCACTAATCAGGTGATGCTTTTGATTATCATCTTGTTGTGGATAGTCTTCGTGTTTGTGCATACCACGGGTTTCTTTACGCTCAAGGGCACTGCTGTACATCCATCGTGCTGTAGCGACCATAGCTGCAGCTTCTCTTGCTTTGATCACACTTTTATCATCTGCGGCTTGGCTAGTGCGAATCTCTTGCCATAGATGATTGAGTCTGTGCAAAGATTCTGTCAAGTTTTTCTCGTTGCGGAAATAGTTGCGCTCATAAGGGAAGACTTCGTCTTGAGTGGCTTTAATGATTTGCTCAGGATTTAGTGTGTAATCGCTTCCTGAATTGAATGCAGCCTCACCGACTGCTTCCGTTGAGCGTTCAATTCCTTTGTTTCCCAACTTACGAGCATACATGGCAGCAGACTGTCCAGCCCAAGAACCTGAAGATATTGCCCAAGCAGCATTGTGGCTACCTCCACCCGTGAAGCCACCACAGATTAATTCTCGTGTTGCTGCATCTCCTGCCGCATACAATCCTCTCACCGAGGTGGCGCAGGTGTGGTCTACGATTCTAATTCCACCAGTTCCGCGCACGGTTCCTTCAAGACGTAAAGTCACGGGGAATCGTTGTTTAAAGGGATCAATACCCGCTCGATCTAAAGGTACGAAGAAGTTAGGCTGCGCTTTGCGCATAGATGCTTGCATTTCTTCTGTTGCTTGATCCAAAATTGCGTAAACTGGCTGAGTCATTAAAGTTTTGGCAATAACTGAGCGTCCCCGTTGTGAACCAGCACCTGGAATGGGGGTTCCATCTTCGTAGGTAAAAGTTGCCCAATTGTAGAATAGGGTTTTGGTCACAGAAGAAAAAGCGGGAGAGATGCCGTAAGCGTTGGAAAATTCCATTCCAGACATTTCGGCACCTGCTTCTGCCGCCATTAAGTAACCATCCCCGGTCAAAACATTGCATCCCAGTGCTTTGCTTAAAAAAGCACAGCCGCCAGTAGCAATAATCACTGCACCAGAATGCACAATCCATTTTTTACCAGACTGACGCTCAATCCCTGTTGCGCCTGCAACAGCACCATCCGCATCTACCAGTAGTTGCAAGGCGGGACTGTTGTCTAAAATTTTGACGCCTGCTCGTTTGATTTGCTTACGCATCAGGCGCATGTATTCTGGACCTTGGAGCGATCGCCGATAAGGTTTGCCTTCGTCATCTGTGGGAAAGGGATAACCCCAATCTGCTAACTGGTTAACATTTGCATAAGTTTGATCCAGTACCCGCTGCATCCAATCACGATGTGATAAAAATCCACCCAAGCCTTCACGGCTTACCATCGCCGCTTCTCGTGCAGTAGGATCAGGTGGTACGTACCAAACACCGTTACCTGAGGCAGCCGCACATCCAGAGGTACCACAATAGCCTTTGTCCACCAGGATAACCGAAGCACCAGATGATGCTGCATTCCAAGCCGCCCAAGCACCGGCTGGACCCCCTCCAATCACCAGCACATCTGCTTGCAAGTTAGGCTCAATATCAGTAACAGATAATTTCATAATCTTTGAAAGTTTTTAATAGACTTATGTTTACAACTAAAGTACTATTAGTTGGTAGATAAACTGTATTTATTCTTTAAGAGAAGTCTTGCATAGTTTTTCTAGAAAATCAAGATGTTGGAATGAGGAGTGGGGCATAGAAGGAGGACAAGGAGACAACTAACTCCCCACTCCTAACTCCTAACTCGTAACTCCCAATAATGAGTCCTTTCCAATGATTGACTTACGTTTTAACAACCTAATCACCAACCTGAAATCTCGGTTACTCCGATTTAAAAATCAAAAAATCTTCTTATCTGTCTTTTCCCAACCCATAGTTGGTGCTTTTGTTGCTGGCTTATGTCTTAGTTTGCTATTTGCTGCTTGTACAGCTAATAACTCAGCTGAGAATTCGGCTAATCCCACAGCTAAATCTGCGACTGATATCAATCCCACAAAAGTATCAGTAGTTAGATTTGGTTATCAAAAATCAACAGCGCTGATCAAGATTAAAGGTGTTCTAGAGAAACGTCTGCAACCTGAAGGTATCTCTGTTAAGTGGATAGATTTTCCAGCCGGACCACAACTTTTAGAGGCGATAAATGTGGGAAGTGTTGACATTGGACCCACAGGAGAATCTCCACCAATTTTTGCCCAAGCCGCGGGTGCATCAATCACTTACATTGCTGGGATTGCGCCTAGTCCGTCTGGTGAAGCTATTCTTGTGCCTCAAAATTCTGCTATCAAAACAGTAGCCGATCTCAAAGGCAAAAAAGTTGCATTTCAAAAAGGGTCTAGCGCTCATTATTTTCTAGTCCAAATTTTGGAAAAAGCAGGGTTGCAATATAGCGATGTTCAACCTGTGAACTTGCCACCGCCAGATGCGCGTGCAGCATTCGTTAAGGGGAGTGTTGATGCTTGGGCAATTTGGGACCCATTTTATGCTGCTGTAGAACAAAAGACGAATGCTCGTGTATTGGTTGATGGTAAGGAAGTTAACAAACAAGGAGGTTATTACCTGGCTAGCCGTAAGTTTGCAACTGAGAATCCACAACTCATCAAAACAATCTTAGAGGAGATTCAAAAACTAGAGGATTGGTCTAGTCATAATCAGGAGGCTGTGGCTGAAGCACTTGCACCTGTATTAGGACTCGACTTGGAAACGATGAAAAAAGCAACTTTTAGAAAGCGTTTTGGTGTTGTACCTATCAATGAACAACTAATTGCTGAACAGCAAAAAGTTGCTGATACTTTCTATCGATTAAAATTGATACCAAAGCACTTGGATGTGAAAGAAGTTACGCTGAAACCAGAACAATACGCTGCATTTTCACCAAAAATTTGAGGAATCGCGGGTTATGTGATGCTGTAATTTTGTACAAATAAGGCTTGCCTACCCACGAAAATTATGTTACTTTACTGAAAAATCTACTTTAAGTGAATCAACTTACCGTACTTTAAAATGAGCTCGGTTGTAAATGACTATTGTGGAAGAGATTCTACTTAGGCAGTGATTCATTTGAGATTTCAGCTTAAGACACTTCACAAGTTTACGAGGAAAGTCACAGATGAGTGTTTAATTGGTTCATGGCTCGTAGGGGTGAATGACTTGACACCTATACAGGTGTTAGTGGTTATCGGTTAGTACAACAACTAACAACCAAAAGTACGAGGAGAAACTAAAGTAATGGTGCAACTATTAGAAGCAAAACAGTTCCAAGACTGGGTTAACATTGCACTTTCTATCTCTCAAGAACTTGCTGAAACTGCTGTTGAACGGGACACCAAGGCGGGATCTCCAGAGTTGGAAGTACAGCGACTGCGTGAAAGCGGTTTGCTGCCTTTGGTCGTGCCAAAAGAATATGGTGGAGTTGGTGCAACTTGGGCTGAAGCCTTGACAATTGTCCAGAAACTGTCTCAAGCAGATGGTTCAATTGGACAGTTATACGGTAACCATCTAAACTTAACTGTTGTAGGTCATGGGTCAGGAACCCCAGAGCAAAAGGATAAATACTACAGGGAAACGGCACAAAAGAATTTATTTTGGGCTAATGCTATTAACACGCGAGATACTCGACTGAAAATTAGTCCAGACGGTGACAACTTTCGTGTCAATGGCGTTAAAAGTTTTGGCACAGGTGTTGAGGTTGCTGATCTGCGGGTCTTCTCTGCTGTGCAAGATGGAGTAGAATTGCCAGTTTTTTTTGTGATTCCTAAAGATAGAGAAGGTGTAGTTTCTAATCACGATTGGGAGAATTTTGGGCAACGGCGAACGGCTAGCGATACGTTCACGTTTCACAATGTTTTGGTCAAAAAAGATGAAATTTTGGGACCACCCAATCCTCCTGATAGCGCTTTTGCTACATTTGGCGGCATTATTGCCCAGCTAACAAAAACCTATGTATATCTGGGGATTACAGAAGGAGCATTTACAGCGGCCAAAAATTACACCATAAACTATAGCAAACCCTGGATCACATCAGGGGTAGAGCATGCTACGAACGATCCCTATATTCTGCAGCATTATGGGGAATTCTGGACAGATCTCACTGCTGCGATCGCCTTAGCTGATCAAGCTGCAGCAAAAGTACAAACAGCATGGGAGAAGGATGTCAACTTAACTTTTCAAGAAAGGGGAGAAGCTGCGATCGCGGTTTTCGCTGCCAAAACCTTAGCGACAAAAGTGGGTTTGAGTATTACCAACCGTATCTTTGAAGTGATGGGAACTCGGTCAACTGCTCATAGATATGGCTTTGACCGTTATTGGCGAGATCTACGCACTTTCACGCTTCACGACCCAGTGGATTACAAATTACGAGATATAGGCAATTGGGTATTGAACAATGAGTTACCTACAATTACCCAGTACTCCTAAATATTGAGCTAGTAGTTAGTAAAACAACAACTAACCACTACTTTTAAGTGTTACCTCCGCCTATTGGTAATGTCAGATGGGTTTTGTCACAGCCCATCTGATTTTCCCTATTAGAAAATGCTCAAAGCATGGGGTAATGATGACGTGTAGGTAGCCAAGAAATCAAGAATGGCTCAGAACGTGAATCAGAAGATTGTGTTAATCGAAATATTTGCAAACATTTGCAAACAGACAGTGGTGAGGATTATTTCAAAAAAAAGGACGTGATCGGAAGTGAGCCAATTCATACAAAGTTTGAAAAAAAAATTTAAATCCTGGATATACAGACGCAGAACTCGTCGCTACCTATTATTAAGCATTGGCTACTGCTTAGTAATATACACAACGTTAGTGAGTTGTAATATATCACATGACAGTACTCAACAAAAAGCAGCATCACCATCCAATGGCACTGCAAACGTTGTGCGTATTGTCCGATCCAAACAACTAACTGCTCTGGCAGTTTTGGAAAAGCAGGGGACTTTAGAAAAAAGATTAGAACCTCTAGGTTTTAAGGTGCAATGGCCTGAATTTGCAGCTGGACCTCAGCAGCTAGAAGCGATCAATGCAGGTGCACTTGACATTGCTTTGACCGCAGAATCGCCTCCCGTCTTTTCACAGGCAGCAGGTACACCCCTAGTATACCTGTCTGCTACAGCCCGTAATGGTAAAACAATTTCGCTTTTGGTTCCTACAAACTCTTCTGTTAAGAGTGTTGCCGAGTTAAAAGGTAAGAAAATTGCTTTCCAAAAAGCATCCATTGGCCACTACCTGTTAGTAAAAGCTTTAGAACAAGCAGGATTGAAATTAAGCGATGTCGAGTCAGTGTCTCTCCCACCGCCAGATGCAAATGTAGCGTTTAGTCAAGGAAAAGTAGATGCTTGGTTAATTTGGGAACCTTTTGTAACACGAGCAGAACAGAAAAAAGTTGGCCGTGTCCTCATAAATGGCGGGAATTTACGGGATACCAGTAACTTTTACTCTACCTCACGCCAGTTTTACCAAGCTCACCCTGACATCATCAAAATATTTCTAGAGGAGTTGCAAAAAACAGAAATCTGGTCTCAGGATCATTCTCAAGAAGTGGCAAAACTGCTTGCGCCTGTGACTCAACTTGATGTCCCCACACTGGAGAAAATGCACAAGGAGTATGAGTTTGGGTTGCGACCGATTACTGAGGAAGTCATTCAGAAGCAACAACAGGTTGCAAACCTATGGTACGACCTCAAATTAATACCGAAGAAGGTCAATGTGAAAGAAGGATTTTTAACACCTGAACAGTACGCCGAAATCACACCTAAGGATGTACTAGCCAACAAGTAGACATCTGTTTGAAGAGTTTGTGGAGAGGGCTTCTGTCTCAGTGTTATTGAGGACTAAAGTCTTCACTACGAATAAATAAGTACATTTTTAATTTTCAAGTAAATATGACTCTTATGAAGACCTCGTTGAAGCCGTTGCGTGTGGACTTTTTTCAGAGATTGTCACTTGTTTTCCTACCTGGAATATTAGCTTTTTCAAGCTTAACTGGTTGCTCAGTTGAGACTCCAAAAGCCGAAAGCAAAGTGACTGGTTTTAAAGCAAAAGTAGTCCATATGGGATATCAAAGCTCTGGAGACATTGTGAGGCTAAAAGGAGTGATTGAAGAACGGCTGAAGCCTTTAGGTGTTTCTGTTGAATGGGCACAATTTGCAGCAGGACCACAACTGATGGAAGCCATGAATGTGGGTAAAGTAGATGTAGGAAGTGTGGGGGAAACTCCCCCTATATTTGCTCAAGCAGCGGGAACTTCCTTAGTTTATATTGCCAGCCTCAAACCCAGCAATGGTGAAGGCAGTGGCATAATTGTTCCTCAAGATTCTCCAATCCGGAGTGTTGCAGATCTCAAAGGTAAAAAAATTGTTTTTCAGAAGGGTTCTGCTTCTCACTATTTATTGGTCAAGGCATTGGCAGAAGTAGGCTTGAAGTATAGTGATATTCAAGCTGTCAGTTTGCCTCCTGCTGATGCACAGGCAGCATTCATTCAGGGAAAACTAGATGCTTGGGTAACATGGGACCCCTATTTAGCTTTAGCACAAAAAACTGCGAATGCACGTGTGCTGCGAAATGCTAAAGGAATTGCAACACAGGGCGGCTTTTACATGGGTTCTCGTAATTTTGTCAGTGAAAATCCTGAATTGGTACGATTGATTTTAGAGTCCATAGATAATGTTGGAAAATGGGCTGCTGCTAATCCAAATCAAGTTGCACAACTCGTTGCTCCTACACTTAAAATTGATGTGCCAACTCTAGAAGTTATTATTAAAAGACGAAGTTATCAGTTAAGACCCATTACTTCAGAAATTTTAGACAATCAACAGAAGATTGCAAATTTGTTTACACAAGAAAAAGTGATACCTAAACATATCAACATTCAGGAAGCAGCACTAACGCCTGAACAATATGCAGCAATTACGCCAAAAACGATTAGTCAAAAATAGAAGTTTTTTCGTATTTACCCAATCTAGGAGACAAGCGTTACTAATTGGGTAGTCACTATACTATAACAGCGCAAGACCTAGCAGATCGGTCTTTGGGTTAAACCATCTATGTATGCAGAGGCGTTGCAGTGCAACGTCTCTGCATTGTTTGTCGGTAGACCTTGTGAAGCTATATCGAGATCGTATTCCCAAAAATCTGGCAATGGTTACATGCTGAAATGATCCCGGAACCTATAATATACATCTGTTCTATCAATATCCGAGATCTAAAACTGTGAATGCAATATTAGAGAGATCGCACCAACTACAACAAGACTTAACCGATTTTGTCCTTGATGCAGAAGGTGAACTTGCACAAGCACTAGAAACCTATGCGGCTAATAAGTCTCGTCGTGGAAGCGGTGATAGGTTTCAACAGGATTTAATCATCGACTCCTTTATTACAGAAGGCAAAGTCGGTGAACTCTCACCACTAGATTTGTATATTCAAAGTCATCCAGAATTGTCAGAGAGCGATCGCTTTCTGATTCAAAGTTGGCATCGTAATTTTATTGGCTTATTTGCTATCACTCAAGTCTTACCGGATGGCTTTGAACTGATGAACTGGTTAACAGCAAAACACTATATCGTTAAACCAAATGATGTTAAAACCCAACAAGATATGTCCCGATTAAAAGAGGGAGAAATCTTACTCACTCGCATTTCACCAGTGAGTGACACCTATTGGACATTCTCTGGTCCATACACACAAATGGGTAAATTAGGCAAGCCTAAGTTAGCAGTTGCAATTGGTAATTTTAAAGATAACTACAAAGATAATCTTTATAGCGATGCTCCAGAACTATTAGAAGAAGCCTGGCAGTCAGTGGCACAATATCATCAGCAGTTTATTGAGTTCTTTGGGGAGGATGAAATCACATTACCTGGATACCAACTCAACAAAAAAATTTCTGAACTCCAAGAAATTATAACACAGAAAAACTTGGCAGCATTGGGAATAGATCCGACAAAGTCTTTAGAAGAAGTAGCACAAGAAGCTGGTCTTGAAGAAGAAGAAATCAAAGCAGCCGCAGAAGAACTAGGTGCAGATTCAAAAATAGTTTCACAAATGTTCGATAAAAAGAACGGTAGTTCAAAAATGGTTATGCCCAAAATTGAGCTACCTGCTGAACTTAAAAAAGCTGAACAGGTAACAACTTTTTCTCATCCTCGTTGGGGACAGATGTTTTTACCAACCTATAGCAAATTTAAAGCAATTTTAGAAGCAGAAGATTGGCAAACTGTAGAAGGTTCAGAGAAACTCATTCGCCACTATCTTGAAGATAAAAGTATCAATACATTTATTTGGCATCGTTTAGCCCAACAGTATCCAACTCAATTAGAAAACGTATTACAGACCCTACTGCAACGTCCAGACTTTAGCGTAAAACGTGACTTAGACTCATTGTTGCAAGCACATAACAAACCTCTAGAACCAGAGTTGCCAGAAATTGCTAGTGTGCCAATACATTTACACAACTTATTTCAAGAAGCGGTGGTGGAAGTCAATAAATCGAAGCCGAAGGGGAAAGGGCAAAAGAAACCAGCCAAGGGATTTAAGTAGTCTTTAATTTTGAGTTGTTTACGGTTCCTCTACGGGAGGTGGGAGCTCACGAAGTCTGCGTACAGGTGAGCAAAACACCCACAAAAATGACAGTAGGTTACCTACTGCGCCAACCCAAAGTGCTGCTTTTAGCCCCAGAGTTTCACCCAATATTCCTCCCAATATTGCCGGATGAGTATAAGTAATAGTGCCGAGAACAAGAAGGACACAGTGTCCAAAGCGATCGCAATAGGAGCAGTAAACCATTGAGCTAAAGTGCCAGCTAGTCCTGGCCCAAGGAGTTGTGATGTAGATTCGCTGACAACAAATTTGCTATTACCTTCTAAGAGATGCTCACGCTTGATCAACCCAGGCAGAAAAGCCATGTATGCTGTAGTGAAGAATAGGCTGAGAGTTCCCTGTGAGTGGTAAGGCCAAGTCTGTCACAGCATCACCTAGAAGTGAGACGGTTTGACCAAGCCAAAGTTTCATGAAGTCAGCATGTTGCCAAAGTCCTGTCAACTTAACAACTCTAAACATGCAATTTGAGATGAGGCATTGCACTTTCAATGCTATACGAAGATATTACGGTAAGCTGCTACATTTTGGGTACTTTAAAAATAATATCTAGATGACTTGCTTTATTGGATGTATATCGTATTCAATCAAAATATGCGGTCATATGATTTTCATGATCTAGGAAAAATAATCAAAGCATTGAGGAGGAAACGAACTTGATGCACTAGAAAGTTATAAATTTTATTGAGAACAGTGTCAATAAGCTGAATGTGAGACTTTCTTCGACAGAGATCACAAATGTATAAATATAGTTTTCAACCCTAGAGACTTTGTTGAGCTTACGTTTTTATTTGCTTGCACAATGTGGGGTATATAAAGTCTCTTCCAACACAACAATGTGACAAAATTCTCCTTCTCTATTGTGATTTCTGGGTTCTGAGTTCATCTTTATAAAAGGTGTTTCCATGATTGGAAAAGCCAAAGACTCCTCACTTTCTTGTGAGTTGTTGCTAAAACAACAAATTTTTTGCAGAAACCGAGTGTGTTTGCATCAGTTCTAATTAGGCGAATTTGCAACTTTCTTCGTGAGGTGGCTGAGTAAGAATCGCAACATATACTGGCAGATTTTTTCTATATACAGAGGCAAATAACCTTACCAAAATGCCAACCAGTAAATAAATACATAGACATCAAGGATGGTGAAGAAAAAATGCTAATTAGTCAAAATAAGAACGTAGACAACTAGACAGTAGGAAGTGAGTTAAGGCAATCTCACACCTAAAAAATCAAGTTTTTCACAGACAAATGGACCACTGCCATGGCTCATCTCAATTAACACTGCTCTAATGACTAATTTCTTTAAATCACTGCTGTTAGTAACATACATAGCTGCTTAGATCGGTTGAGATTCTGGGTTAAATGGGGTTTGGCTAAAGGTGATCCCACCAGAGAAAATCCTGTCTGGTGCGAAGTTATAGATTTTTTCTGTTCCCGTAACATTGGCAAAAAAGTGAAGTCATAAGGTGGCGAGTTCGATTTGGCAACCATATCAATAGAGGAGTTTTACTTCTGAACTGGTAGGCAAATGTTAAAGTATTTTAATAGTCTTCTTTTCTTTATTTAAAATATTATTTAAAATATTATTTAAAATAGAAAAAACCCTCCATAAGAATTAACAGGGAGCAGGTAAATGGCGGTGATTGCAGTTGTAGACTACGACATGGGGAATTTGCACTCTGTCTGCAAAGGCTTAGAAAAAGCTGGGGCGACTCCGAAAATTACCGATTCTCCAAAGGAATTGGAACAGGCAAAAGCAATAGTATTGCCAGGAGTTGGTGCATTTGATCCAGCAGTGCAACACCTACGCTCGCGTGGATTAGAAGAGCCTATAAAGGAAGCGATCGCATCAGGTAAACCCTTTTTGGGGATCTGTTTGGGACTGCAAATTCTCTTTGAATCTAGTGAAGAAGGAACGAAACCAGGACTTGGAATTATCAAAGGAAAAGTGAGGCGATTCCGTCCAGAACCGGACATTACTGTACCTCATATGGGCTGGAATCAACTGGAACTCACTCAACCAAAAAGCATCCTTTGGGAGCATTTACCTCCTAACCCTTGGGTTTATTTTGTCCATTCCTACTATGTAGATCCAGTTGATCCTCTGGTTCGTGCTGCAACTGTTACTCATGGCAGCCAAACTGTAACAGCCGCTATTGCTCAAGAAAATCTGACAGCAGTTCAGTTTCACCCAGAAAAGTCCTCCAACATCGGACTACAGATTCTATCCAATTTTGTCTCACAAGTATGGGTAAAAGTGGCTGCCTAAATTTTGTTATTTATTGTCATTTGTCTCATACTTAATGAGCAATGTTCAATTCATAATGTCCGATGAGCTTAAGAATTTATGGAAACCGTCAGTTAAAAACTTTACCCGGACAAGAAACAAGACCTACTAGTGCGAAAGTTAGGGAGGCAGTCTTTAATATTTGGCAAGGAAAAATAGCTCTTTGTCGATGGTTAGACTTGTGTACTGGTACTGGTTCAATGGGTGCCGAGGCTTTGTGTAGAGGAGCTAACTTAGTCGTAGGAATAGAAAAATCTAGCCGTGCCTGTGCAATCATCCGTCAAAACTGGCAGCAGGTAGCGAGTGCTGAGCAGGAATTTAAAATTATACGAGGAGATGTCCTGCAACAGTTACCAAAGGTTGGGCAGCAATTTGACAGAATATATTTTGATCCACCTTATGCAAGCCATCTCTACCAACCCGTCTTAGAGGCGATCGCCCAATATGACCTCTTAGATCCAAATGGTGAGATAGCAGTTGAACATAGCCCCCATAATTGGACCAATCCCGTGATTCCCTCTTGGGAAATTTGTCGCGAGAAAGTATATGGTAACACAGCAATTACCTTTTATAGAGTCGCTGAGAGTTAATAGTGAGCCCATGAGTTGGCTCACCACTAAAAGCATTTAGAGACCCAGCTGATTACCACGCTTATATTGCTCGTAGGCTTTGTAAAATAGCCCACTAAGAGTGACAAAGATCAGACCAATCACAATACCGTCAAGTAAAGGTTCAACCACGCTAAATCTCCTTTGTTGAATTATTCATCATTTGTCTTCTCTTTCTGATTTTACAAAAATTGACGCAGAAAACCTATAAAGTTGAGACAGTGTATGCTAATGCCCAGCTTTAAGTAGATTGGTGAGAATAGGCGATTATTTAGTTAAGGTTGGGCATAGGGCATGGGGCATAGGCAGAATACAGGAGATTTAACACTCCTTAACACATAGTTCATTTTTATTTCCACCGTCTTAATTTAGCGGTCTTGGACAGAGAGCATGGCATGAGATATTGATTGTCATTGCAAAGTTTGTAAGCTTTTCTGGTGCTTGACCATCTTGAAAGTGAAGAACAACAAGTCGGTAAGCAATCTCCACACACCCCATGCCTCATCACGGCAGTTGCTCCCCTAGGTCCCATTAAAAAATGATTTTAGGCAAAAATAAAGCTTCATAAAACTGGAATGGTGCTTGCAGACACCATCAGGAACTTTTAAGCTATGTGTATGAAAAGAAAACTTTTTGTACACTTTGTCTTGAAACGTAACCCTTTTGGATAACCAGATTACCAAACCTAAAATTCCGATTCAGCAGTTCTCTATGTTGGCACTGGCAATTCTGTTAGCAGTCCTGTTGAGTATTTTTGCTGTCCATATTCTTAGAACTTCCGATCCTTATGTTAAGAGCGTTTTATTGCTCAAAGGGGACCCAATTCAGGGACATGCAATCTTTCAGATTAATTGTGCTGGTTGTCATGGATTGGAAGCGTCAGGACGCGTAGGACCAAGCTTACAAGCTGTTTCCAAGCGCAAGTCTCGATATGGTCTCATTCAGCAAGTCATTAGTGGCGACACACCACCAATGCCCAAATTCCAGCCAAGTGTTCAAGAAATGGCGGATTTGTTGAGTTATTTAGAGACGCTGTGATCAAGACTGGTTGGAGGTCTTTATTTAAAAAATTTAATTTTATACCAAATCAGCCAATTCTTTTCCTGTAAATAAAATTAAATTATCAGCTTCTAACGATTACAAATAAAAAATAAAGCTTTATGACAGACAATAATTTGAGCAATCCGAGGTCACAAGTTCCCAAAAAAAAGAATAAGGGCAGATCACTACCTCCTAAGATCATCATAAAACTTGGCAAGTTTATCTGGACTACTCTCTGGCATATTATGATGTCGAAGCTTGCGCCTCGAAATCAGTCAGGAGAATATATTCGTCCCAATAGCGAATTCCGAAAATTTGTTGGGACACAGGAGAGTAACCCATATCAACCAGCTCATGGGCGTTACAGTCTTATAGTTGGGCTGAGTTGCCCCTGGGCACACAGAACCCTTGTTGTTCGGGCTCTCAAAGGACTCGAAGAAGCAATATCAGTCACAATTGTGTCTCCTTCTCCAATAGAAGGAGGTTGGGTTTTCAACCAAGAATATGAAGGTTGCCAAACACTAGCTGATCTGTATGATCAGGCACAACTAGGTTACAGTGGACGCAATACAGTACCAGTATTGTGGGATAAAAAAACGAAAACTATTGTCAACAATGAGAGTTCAGAGATTATCGTGATCCTGAACTCCCAGTTTAACGAGTTCGCCAAAAATCCCACGCTCAATCTTTATCCTGAAGAGCTAAAACAGAAAATTGATTGGTGGAATGAGAAGATTTACGCGAGTGTGAACAATGGCGTTTATCGTTGTGGCTTTGCCCAAACTCAAGAAGCATACAATCAAGCCTGTGATCAATTATTTGCAACTCTAGATGAGGCTAATGCAGCTTTGGATAACAGTCGGTACCTTTGTGGAGACACGGTAACACTAGCAGATATCCGTTTATTTACAACGCTATTTCGCTTTGATACAGTCTACTACACACTTTTTAAGTGTAACCGCCGACGAATTCAAGACTACCAGAATCTGGGAGCTTATCTCCGTGATTTGTATCACCTTAAAGGTGTTGCTGACACCTGCGATCTAGAAAGTGTAAAGCAAGATTATTATGGCAACTTGTTCCCCCTCAATCCGGGTGGTATCATCCCCCGTGGTCCTGAAATGACATATCTTGAACAACCAAATTATCCTAATCAAATTGCAAGTTAACAAGTAGTTTATAGTGTCTAAATTGTCATTTAATCTATTTCTGCGAATCCACTGATAGATTAAAATATGATCATTAAAATTTCAGCGAATACACTGATACATTATTTTTTTGTTCTGATACAATTTCTGATTAACAAGTATATTCAGGTGCATTTATGACAGTTAATCAAGTCATTTATGCTTGTAGGGAGGTGTTAGATGCCCAAAGCATTTATTGACGGTTTATTTGATCCCCCAGAACAAGAAGAAAAAGATTCCTTCCCGGCAACAGATGAAGATTTAATAGCTTTCGCAGAAAAGTTTTCTAGTTTTGAAGTTCCCTACAAAGTTTTTCTGCAAGCTATATCTATTGCTGCTTATGACATTGCGGCTGCTTGTCGATACGCTGATAACTATCTGACTACCAAGAAAAATGTGAATAAAAGTAAAAATTCTTCTCACAAGCAGCGAGAACCATATTTCAAAATATAAAAAGATTCACACTCACTCTGGCATATTGGCAGGGTTGTTTATTGCAAGTGCTGAATAAGGGAGACAAGGGAGAGAATAGGAACTACAGACAAAGGAAACAGGACAAATTACAAAGGACGGGCTTTACAAAAATTTGACAATTTACAATAGGATTGGTAAATATAGCAATTCTGTTTGAGTAACAACTTGGTTAGTTCCATCCAACCCAGTTTCTTAAGAAAACTGGGTTTCTCCATATTTACCAATAATTTGGGATTGCTATATAGCAAACTTAATAAGAGAATGAATTATAAATTTTTATTAAAAAAAAGAACAATAAACAGCTTATAAAATCTTTAATAAAAGACCCCGGTAGTTAGCCGGGGAAAACAGATTTTGCCTTATGCTGTGTGTCTTAGCAAGACCGCATCAATTCATATACGATACTCTTGTGTTAATGAGAGTTGTTGCCAAAATGCCGAATGTCATCACAGACTTTTAACAAAGGCAATAGGGAAACAAGACAACGCTAAAACCCAGATTAGGCAAAAGATATCAATGGTACGACCCCGCAAAACCTTTGCTCAACATTGGCTTAAAAGTGAGAAAGCTCTCAATGAAATCATTCGGGCGGCAGAACTGCAACAGGGCGATCGCGTCTTAGAGATTGGTCCTGGAACCGGTATTCTCACTCGCCAACTCTTACCTTTGGTGCAATCTTTAGTTGCCGTCGAAATCGACCAAGACCTGTGTCAGCTATTGACAAAACAACTCGGTCACAATCAGAAATTTCTGCTACTACAGGGAGATTTTCTGTCGCTAG
>JAJPJF010000102.1 GCA_021324415.1 Nostocales cyanobacterium Centralia_MAG_434 | reverse complement strand
GGCGGGGCACGCCGAAACTCATCACGCTTGGGGAGAAACCGACCTCTATCTATTTGAGGCAACTCAGTTAGACAAGTTGATTCGCTGAACCAAGAATCCCACGGCTTGAAGCCGTGGGAGTGTCAAGATCTGCGACATCCACAGTGGTACAAGCGTCCAGATTGGTTTGCAGTTGTGGCGCTGGTATGATTCACTTGGAAACTGGATACCAACTCTGGCTGAACAAAAAGAGCAAGAGAGCCAACAACGAGAACTTGCTCAGCTACAAGCACAGCAAGAACGTCAACAGCGGGAAATAGCGGAATCACAAACACAGCAAGAACGCCAACGGTCTGAGAGATTAGCTGCACGACTGCGCGAGTTAGGTGTTGATCCCGATGAGTTGTGAAGGCGCGATCGCTTGATAATTTTAGATGGATCGAGTTCTTTGTGGGGAAGCAATTCAGCCACTATCGACTACTCGCGGAAATCGAAGAATACATTTTTTCATATTTTGTCATAAAAAATCCGGAGTGCGTGCCAAATTGCCGAATCTATATGATAGGGTACTATAGGGGGAAATACGATTTTATTAACAAAAATGCTACCTTAGTTGGCTAAATTTTCTCATTGACTAGTACTTTTTTAGATGAGGAAATCGGCAGATATCATGCTTTCAGGGATGGTGCGGTGGTGCGCTATGACCAAGTTGTTACTGGTACGTATTAAGGCATATATGAGATCTCTCCCCAAAGCTAGTAGCATTTGCTGTTGTGTTTAGCAATAGTAGTGCCTGGTATAGTTTTGAAAATTGCTTTATCTGCAATGTCCACGGCAACAAGCCGTTCAGTATCTGCGCTGAGTAAAAAACCTCTTCTAGCAAGGAAGCAACTAACCAAACTTCCTCCAGATGCCACCCTAAACGATAGTCACTTACAGCAATCATTATGAGCTACGCGTCTGACACAGTGATTCGAGTTGAAAATCTCAGTAAAAAGTACGTTCTCGGTCACCAACAGGGAGGAAGCCGTCAATATAGATCTTTGCGGGATTCCATCAGTGAGGGGGCCAAATCCCTAGGTAAAAGACTTCTGAAACCCAGCAAACAGATGATAACTCCTACACGTGAGGAGTTTTGGGCTTTAAAGGATGTCTCGTTTGAGATTAAGCAGGGTGATAGAGTTGGTTTTATTGGGCGTAACGGAGCTGGGAAGTCAACGCTGTTAAAAGTTCTCAGCAGAATTACAGAGCCGACTACTGGAACTATACGGATCAAGGGACGAGTAGCCAGTTTACTAGAAGTTGGAACAGGTTTTCACCCTGAACTGACAGGCCGAGAGAATATCTTTCTCAATGGCGCAATTTTGGGAATGAGCAAGGCGGAGATTACGAGAAAGTTTGATGAGATTGTAGCGTTTGCCGAAATAGAAAAGTTTTTAGATACCCCTGTAAAGCGTTATTCATCTGGAATGTATGTGCGCTTAGCATTTGCAGTTGCGGCTCATCTAGAACCAGAGATTTTGATTGTAGATGAAGTATTAGCTGTAGGAGATGCAACGTTTCAAAAAAAGTGCCTGGGCAAAATGGGGGAAGTTGCAGAAGGTGGTCGCACAGTCCTATTTGTTAGTCATAATATGCAAGCTATCAGACGCTTGTGTTCTCAGGCAATTTACCTTGAGCGGGGAGTGACTCACAAGGTTAACAGTGTTGAAGATGCAATCCAACGTTATTCTGCTCAATCATCTATGTCAACCTTTGATGTTGACTTAGACTCTATGCGTAGAAATAGCGGATTTGGCGATAAGGCTCGTTTAATTCGACTTCGACTAGCTCCAGAAACTAGCTTCAGTTATGGAGAACCTCTAGAGTTAATATTTACTGTACAGTGTTTTCAAAAAATATCAGATTTAGCAATTGGAATTGGCTTTGAAACCCTTGATGGTAACAGGGTGATGACTCTTGACTCTGATCATGACCAACCTCCATTACAGTTACCGATGGGTGTCCACGAAGTTCATTTTCATGTAGACAGAAATCCACTTCATCCAAGTGTTTACTCGATATCTACGGCTCTACTATCAAATGCCTGTCTTATAGATGCTATTCCTAACACACTAATTTGGGAAGTGAGTTCTGGTCCAACAGATCTGGTAGCTGATAGAGGTTACGGCGGTTGTCGGTTACCAATCAAGATAACACTTGACAAAGCATTACATGAGTCTCATATTATGTAGTCTTTACCTAGGGTATTTGTGCTGTATTGCTTTGGTTTTAATTTTAATGAATTCATGAACTTTCATAAGTCAACACTTTAGTTTTGAGTAAATCACGGTAATTAATAATCTTACACCCTTTGCTATCAAGCATTAACAATTAGCATGCATCGATCTATTAAGGTCCAGATTGTCAGTAGAGATATTCCAGTCGAAAACACTGGCGGTAATGCAACATATATTCTTGATTTTATGCACTACTTGCGGCAGGCTGGTTGTGAAATTGAGTACATACTTCTTAACTCATTATCTAATGGCAGAGAACCTTGGTATATCCTTCCACCTATGTTGGCATCACTTGCCAAAGTCTCAGTAAAAGATAACTTTCAAGTTGGACGTGTTCTAATTCAATTTAACTTACTACCAATATGGCTGACTAAGCTACTACTAAGGCAGGCTTATAATCTACTGCTACCAAAAACATTGAAAGATATATATCGTTCTGCCAGGGATAAAAGACGACAGATATCAGACAATGTGGCTACCCCTAAAGCTTGGGATGATCTAGCAACTCCAGAAGAATTAGCTTTTGTAAATTCACAAGTTGTTAGATTTCAGCCGAATGTTGTTGTGGTTAACTACGCTTGGTTAAGTAATGTATTTGATGGCTTTATTTCAAATGAATCAGTATTAAAAGTCATATTAACCCATGATATTCTTCATAAAAGGGTTGCAAACTTTAGAAAAATGGGAATAGCCCCAGATATTTCTGAGTGGCATTTTGAAAAGGAAGCAGCCCAGTTATGTAAGGCACAAGTTTTGTTAGCAATTCAGAAGGATGAAGCTGAAACTTTCAGAAATATGGCTCCTGGTAGCGAAGTAATTTGTATGCCTGTATCTTTTGTTTATCATACACATAATACTAAACAAGTTCATGGTCGCTGCTTATTTGTAGGTAGTTGTTCGTCTCATAACGTTCATAGTTTACAGTGGTTTCTAGAGAGTGTATGGCCGATTGTTTTACAGACTGACCCCTACTGTCATCTCCATGTTTATGGATCTGTGTGTGATCATATCCAAGGAAATTTTGCAAATGTTCACCTTCGTGGGGGGGTTGAAGATCTCAAGCCTGAATATGGCGCTGCTCAAGTCTGTCTAGTCCCTCTTCTCATGGGTAGTGGACTCAAGATAAAACTTGTAGAAGCTTTATCACATGGTCGTGCTTGTGTATCAACAAGTATCGGTGTTCAGGGACTGCGTGACATTGTAGGTAGTGCTGTGTTAGTAGCAGACACTGCTGAAGAATTCGCAGCAGCAATTCATACACTCCTAAATAATCCAGAAAAGCGCCAATGGATGGAGGCTCAAGCTTACAAATATGTAAAGGAAAAACTTTCTCCTAAAGCAGTGTATCAGCCATTTATAGACCGAGTTGAGCAGCATTTACAGCAAGTATCAAACAGACTTTAGCTCCAGCAAGATTATGAGACGAAAACTTTATAGGAGACAACGTCCTTTTAACTTAAATCTACGTTAGGAGTGTAATGATGAAAATTCACAGTATATGCTTGGTCAAAAATGAAGCTGATATCATCACTCAGACCTTAAAATCTGCTGTTCAATGGTCTGACTTTATCTATGTTTATGACAATAGTAGCACTGATGGTACTTGGGAAAAGGTTTTAGAATTGGCAAAAGACTATGCTCAAATAATTCCTTATAAGCAAGATAATCAGCCTTTTGCAGATAGTCTTCGCAGTGAGCCATTTAACTATTATAGAGCAAAAAGCTTAGAAGGAGATTGGTGGTGTAAGTTAGATGCTGACGAAATATATATTGATAATCCACGGGTGTTTCTATCTAAAGTGCCTAAAAAGTATGAACTAGTTTGGGCTGCCAGTTTCGAATATTATTTTACAGATAAAGATTTAGAACTCTATAATCAAAATCCAGAATTATATGCAGATGATGTACCAGTTGAAGAGAAATGCCGATATTACATTAATAACTGGTCAGAACCTCGGTTCTTTAAATATAAAACAAGTTTAGTTTGGGAAAAAAGTCTAGTAAAAAGTGAGAATCCAATGCCATCTGGAATTGGTGCCTCTTATAGAAAAAGAATCAGGCTGAAACACTTTCAATATCGTTCACCGCAACAAATCCAAAAAAGGCTAGATACCCGTCTTCAGGCAATGCAAAATGGTGTGTTTTTGCATGAAATGCAAAAAGATTGGAAGGAGATCATAGAGAATTCTGTAAACAATGATGTAAATAATTACACCTACGATCAGGATTATTTTCCACATTCATGGAAGGAAAGAGTCGTTGAAGCATCTAAATTCTTGTATGATGCACACGATGGGAAATATATTATTAATGAAAAGGCAATACCAAAGATTCCCAGAAATCCATCAATTCTATCTAAGTTAATTAATAAAATATTAAGAATGAAAAATAAAATTAAAACTCTTTTGCCATCTTCTTAAGTATTTAAATATATTTATTAATTTTACTCCATTGTAGTAACAAGACATTAAATGCATTCAGGTAAATTCCATATTTCCCACTACTATGAACTCAAAACTTTTCCAAAATATAGAGTACCCCAAGATTGCTCCTGTCCCTGAAGGGATTCACAGACCGTTTTGGTCAGTCATGATTCCTACTTATAATTGTGCCAATTACCTTGCTCAAACTCTTAAGAGTGTGCTAGCACAAGACCCTGGTCCAGAACACATGCAAATTGAAGTTGTGGACGATTACTCAACTAAAGATGACCCAGAAGCGGTAGTTAGAGAAATTGGTAAAGGGCGAGTCTCTTTTTATCGCAATCCTCAGAATGTAGGTGCAATTCGTAACTTTAATACCTGTGTTCAGCGTAGTTTGGGTCGCTTTGTCCACATCCTTCATGGTGATGATTACATTGCACCAGACTTTTATGTATCTTATGCACAGCTTTTAGAATCACATCCAGACGCTACTTTAATCATTAGTCCTTCTATTTCAATTGATGAAAATAATCAGCACTTAAGTGTTGCATCACCATTTCCAAATATAGACGGAATTATCACAGACTTTCCAAAAATTCAGGCACTCAGAAATGAGATTCATACACCCACTGTGGTTATACCTCGCAAGGTCTATGAACAGATTGGTGGTTACTATCAGCCGCTTAGCCATACTGCTGATTGGGAAATGTTCTTTAGATCTGGTCTTCATGGCAAAGCCGTGACTCTAGATAGGCAAGTTGCTTACTATCGTCTTCACTCAGGAAGTGATACAAACCGTTTAGCACTATCAGGCAAAAATATTTGGGAAGCAAAACATACGGTTGATATTTGTATGCAACAATTGCCTGAGAAAATGCGCTCAGAAATTTCTAACAACAGATATTCCCACATTGCAGGTCTCGCTCATTACTTCTACTCAGAGTTAGCAAAGAAAAAAATGTGGAAAAGTAGCTTAATTCTTGCAGGTTGGAATTTGAAATTGTCTCCTAATAAATCTACTTTCAAATCTTATTTGAAGGCTTTGGCTAGATATGTGTTATACGGAGTCTTAAATTTTGATACACAACTACTCAAATTTAGAAAAGACATGTCTAGTGCTAGCTAAACGTTGGCATTATGACAGTGCATATATTACCTAGCAATCTATGGTATTGGTGCATTCTAAAGAGAAATTAGCACGTCATTGCAAGTGTACTTAGTTTTTTTTATACATGGAAAGTATTCCTAGCAAAATTTAGTTCTTCTTGAAAAATTCATCTTTTTGGTATTGTCGGAATTTTTTTGAACAAAGTAAATTTGCTAGTTACTTTTGACAGTATATTAACTTTATAATGTAAGTGCGATAAACACATAGATTTCATTATTTTGGCCATCACATTAACTGGTTAGTGCGCAACTTTACAAAAGCTTTACAAAAAATCCATGACAGTCTCTTTCGATTAATCCTGATTTTGCTGGAAGTTACAGAAGATTCCAGTAGGAACACGTAAATTCATCGGCTACTTCATTGCCGCTATCAAAAAAAGTCCTACAATCGGAGACAAGCCAACAGTCCAGCCAAGCATGATGAGTGTCATTAACCCAGATTACATATGAAAGTAGCTATTGTTAGCAAGTCTGATAGACGTGGTGGTGGGGCCAGCAGAGTTGCTGAGGATCTTGCTATCTGGTTAAATGATGCAGGACATCCAACAGATCATTTTGTTTCCTTTAACTTTGGAGAACGGCTGTCATTACAGCGGAATCTCTACGGAGAAGGTCGTAGATTCAGGCTGTGTAGGAAAATTCATGATACTACAAATAAATACGGTTTCCGTGAGTTATTGCCTGTTGAATATTGGCTAAACCTGAGTAGATTTCTCGATAATTACGATATTGTCCATTTTCATGACCTATTTACAGCAATATCGCCACTGACTCTGGCTTTAGCCTCTCGCCGCAAACCTACTTTTTTCACGGTACACGACTGCTCTCCCTTCACTGGTGGTTGTCTATACCCCATGGAGTGCAACAAGTTTACTACCAATTGTCATCACTGTCCACAATTGCCTCATGCAGGATGGAAAGATGAACTACGCGATCGCACCCGAGAAGTCCAGTCAATCAAACGGTGGGTTGCAGAACACTTCAATATTCGCTACATATTTCCCAGCAACTGGATACTTAACCAGGCTAAAAAGTCGCTCAAATTCAAAACTCCACCTGTAGTCATTCCCAATGGCTTGGACTTGAAATTTTTTCCAACTGAGAAAAAGGCAGAAGTAAAAATTAGTCTAGGTATTCCGGCAACACGTAAAGTCGTGGCTATTTCAGCACATGCCCTAGATGATCCCCGTAAAGGTGTAAAGTATGCAATCACAGCTCTTCAAAGTGTGCGCGAACTGTCTCCACTTGTGCTTACGGTAGGATCTTGCACCAATGAATTAGAGCAGGCATTAGAGGGACTTGAGTTTAAAGAGATGGGTTATATTTCAGACCTCCACTTATTAGCACAAGTCTACTCTGCAGCAGATGTTATGCTCTTTTGTAGTCTTGCTGACAACCTGCCACTTACTGTTCTTGAAGCAATGGCTGCATCCACTCCAGTTGTTGGTTTTTCCACAGGAGGTGTTCCAGAAATGATACAGACCGGACGCAACGGCATCTTAGTTGAGCCTGGTAACCAACAGGCACTTAATCAAGCACTGCGTCAAGCATTACTGTCCATAGATTTGGAAGCAATAGGTCAGCAGGCTAGAAGGGATGTTGAAGATAATTTTTCAAAAGATTTATTTGTTGAGAGGCATCTGCAACTCTATCAAAATTTAGAAACTTCGTTGAGGGAGAGCAAAAATTTCCAATCTTTTGCGCTTAGTGAACCTGTCCGACCCAGCTAGTCAAGCCTTGCACTTTTCGTTGAATACTCTAACAACATAGGTGAATCCTTGATGAACAAGATAGTTTACTCATTTGACGTGTTTGATACATCTCTAGTTCGGATTTGGGCTAGACCAACCCACCTTTTCTGGGAAGTAGGCTATCAACTACAAAAAAATGGATTGATTCAAATTTCACCAGAAGCTTGGGCTCACCAAAGAGTAGAGGCAGAAACAGCCGTAAGACAGACTACCTCATTAGACGAAGTCACACTAGCAGAAATCTATCAAAAACTTGCACCTTCCCTGAACTGGTCAGATGTGGAAGTTGAAAAAGTAAAACAAAAGGAAATAGAAATTGAGCTATTGAGTTTACGTCCAGTACCAGCAATCCTCAAGAAAATTCAATTGCTCTATCAAGAAAATCACCGAATCATCTTCATTTCAGATATGTATCTTCCTGAGGAGGTAATTCGGACTTTTTTAAAAGAAAATAAAGTTTGGACCCCAAATAGTACTTTGTACGTGTCCTCAGAAGTCAGAGTTCAGAAAGAATCTGGCAAGTTATTTCAATACTGTTTAGCACAAGAATCACTCAAACCATCTGAGTTGTACCACGTGGGAGACAACCTACATGCAGATGTAGAAATTCCTCGAAAACTGCGTATTCCATTTGAGGCTTTTACACAGGCTCACCTGAATCGATATGAAGCAACAATTGCTGACAACACTCAGTTTCCCTTAAAGTTTAGATCCCTACTCGCTGGTGCTAGTAGGCTAACACGCTTGCAGTCCCAAGAAACGAGCCTCAATCAAAAGGTTATCTGGAACACGACAGCAAGTGCGATCGCTCCCCTGATGTTTGGTTTTGTTTACTGGTGCTTAGAAGAAGCGCAAAAAAGAGGGCTGCAAAGACTATACTTTGTTGCCAGAGATGGGCAATTGTTGGAAAAAATTGCTCAAGTGATTTGCCAAAAATGGGGATATATCATCGACTGTCGTTACTTCTATGGTTCTCGTCAAGCATGGCATTTGCCAGCAATTCAAGAGATTGGCGAATTTGAACTGTACTGGATCTTGGCTCACAGTGACGGTGTTAGTCGGTTTTTATCAATTCGTTCTGTTTGTGATCGGGTGAATATCTCACCAGAGCAAATTCAAGATGTCTTGAGTCGATATGGTTTTCCCCCTGCGAAATGGGATCTGAATCTTCAGCAGCATGAACGTAACTTACTAAAGCAGATTTTTACAGAAAAAGAAGTTACTGAACTGATCATCTCAAATGCTGCCGACTGCCGGCAGAAGGTGATTGGCTACTTCCGTCAAGAAGGTCTAGGCGATGGAGTCCCCTTCGGTTTTGTAGACGTTGGTTGGAGTGGACGCACACAACACTCATTTAGCAGGTTGCTAGACATTGCTGGTTTCTATCCAGAGTCTGGCCTTAGTGGTTTTTACTTTGCCCTAGAAGAACAGGCGAAAAGATTTAAAAATGATCGTTTACAAGGTTATTTCTATGATGTAAATCAGCCATGCGATCGCTACCTAATCACTCAACACAGATGTTTGTTTGAGTTGTTCCTTACAGCTGATCACGGCAGTACTATAGGCTACGAGCAACGTGATGAGCAGTTTATCCCCTTGCTTCGTTACGCAAAAAACGAAAAAGCAATTCATTGGGGATTATACGCTATGCAAAGTGCTGCCGTTGAATTTGCAGAGCAACTCACAACCAACCTGAGTCAGCAAGAATGTACAACTGATCTTTTCCTCAAGGCGACTGAAGCGGTGGCAAAACAACTTGTCTTAAATCCTTCTCCCCAGGAAGGTCAAGCATTTGGTTCTTATATCATGTCTGGGGATCAAACTGAAAATGCTTTCGAGGAACTAGCACCGATTTACAGTTTAACCGACTGGTTAAAAGTCCTGTTGTATGACAAGCACCCCCATGGAGATGTTTGGTTCCCAGGTTCAATTGCTAGAGGTAATGCCATTATTAGAATGGTCTTTAAACTGAAAAATACTAGCAAAAACCGCATCATTTTAAAAATTAGAAGAATTTTAGGGAAATTTAAGCGTGATTTTATTCTAAAGGCTGCGAAAACAACTTAAAAACAGCTTGAACTATGGAGCAAAACCTCTAAAAGTCATCTTTACTGAAAATTTCAAAAATGTAACGAGTTTTCGATCAAAACCAGGATAAGGACACAGAAGTGACAGACAAACTTGATGTAAGAGTAAAAAACTTTCTAGGCAATCCTGATTGGCCACGCTACTTAGTTGCCAGAATCATTCAGAGAATAACAAACAAGTGTATAAAATGGCTAAACTTTAGTGGCTCTCACACTTTCATTGATAGAAGTAAAGGGTCTGATCGCCTTTTGATTGTGCTTGCTGGTTACAAGAGTTTACTGTGGCCACTGACTATGACTAGAATTGCCAAGTTTGTTCCAGCAGATATTGATGTCTGTATAGTCTCATCGGGTCTCTATTCTGCACCTTTAGCTGACATGGCAGCACAACAAGGATGGTCATACCTATACATCAAAGATAACAAGGTTGCACTTGTCCAAAACCTAGCTATAGCTAAGCATACAAAAGCTAAGTGGATATATAAACTAGATGAGGATATTTTTATACCCGAAAACTTTTTTGAAAAACTCATGGAGGGGTATTTAGCAGTCAAAGAAGAAGGCTTATACGACCCTGGTTTTTGTTCACCTCTTTTGAATATCAACGGCTACTCATACATCACCTTTTTAAAAACTCTGAAGCTTGAGCATGAATACAAAGCTAAATTTGGCGAGCTAAAACACGCCGCTTACGACATCAAGGCTCATCATGACGGAGAAGCAGCAAAATGGTTATGGGAAAAGAGCCTACCATTTGATGCAGTAGCACAATACATTGCCTCTCAGCCTTTTCAATACTCACCATCACCTCACCG
The DNA here is from genome assembly GCA_021324415.1 of Nostocales cyanobacterium Centralia_MAG_434. Classification (GTDB taxonomy): domain Bacteria; phylum Cyanobacteriota; class Cyanobacteriia; order Cyanobacteriales; family Nostocaceae; genus JAJPJF01. Next base: position 491 of record JAJPJF010000102.1, on the reverse strand, counting down.
TTTTAGTATCGGAGCAATTCTTTTTGAACGAGAGTTTTGGGAGTCCATCGGTGGCTTTAGAGCTCCATTTCAAAGAGGTGGACTCGGCATGGATGAAGAATATTTGTGTAAAGACTGTGTGGAAAAATCTAAAGTCATGATTGTTATTCACAATTTATTTGCAGGACATTTTTCTTTTGGACCTCAAACATCTGTGATGACAAAATATTTGCCAGAAATATACTCTCAACTATGTCTGAAGGAAGAGACAAAGCCTGAAATGTTGAATGTCTAATGAAAACACAAATAGAATACTCAGCAGACTACCTAAATAACCTATTAGCTAATAATAGCTAGGTTAATCACAGCATCTTTAGAAGTTATTGATTGATTCCACAAAAATAATTGTTGGTCACTAACCTAAAATTGGGTAAGTTTCTAGCTTCAAATGACAATCACATCCAGCAAGGAGCAATGACATGAAATTTAATTGGCTAATCATAGGCGCTGGG
>JAJPJF010000174.1 GCA_021324415.1 Nostocales cyanobacterium Centralia_MAG_434 | reverse complement strand
TTCAATAAGTGGGTCTTGTTGACAAAGCTAGACCTACTTTTTTTACCATAAATTGCTACACTCTTTGCATTTCAAGCCTTTCAGCATCCTTGGTCACCCCGTCAGGTTCTGGACAACTTTACGCGTGGACGACTGGAAAATCTGGCTTGGGTGAAAGCGCATGGACCTTTGGTGATTGTTGAGGGTGACATTCGGGATCAAAAGCTTTTAGCAGAAGTTCTCCAGGGTGTAGATGTTGTCTTCCATCAGGCAGCAATTCGCATCACCCAATGTGCTGAAGAACCGCGTCTAGCATTGGAAGTTCTAGTCGATGCCACTTTCAATGTTTTGGAGGCTGCAGTGAAAGCTGGGGTTAAAAAGGTAGTGGCAGCTTCCTCGGCTTCTATTTACGGTATGGCAGAGGAGTTTCCCACGACTGAATCTCACCACCCATATAATAACCGTACTCTCTACGGTGCAGCTAAGACTTTTAATGAGGGCTTACTACGTAGCTTCTATGAAATGTATGGACTAGACTATGTGGCACTACGTTACTTTAACGTTTATGGACCACGTATGGATATTTACGGGGTATACACTGAGGTTTTGATTCGTTGGATGGAGCGGATTGCTGCAGGTCAGCCGCCACTGATTTTCGGTGATGGCAAGCAGACAATGGACTTTGTGTATATCGAAGATATTGCCAGAGCAAATATTTTGGCTGCCAATGCAGATGTGACCGATGAGGTCTTTAATGTTGCAAGTGGTGCAGAAACTAGTTTGAATGATCTAGCGCATAGTTTGGCTAAGGTGATGGGATCTGATCTCCAACCAGAATATGGTCCAGAGCGTAAAGTTAACCCTGTGCAGCGCCGACTTGCAGATATCAGCAAAGCTAAGAGATTGCTAGGTTTTGAGGCACAAGTCTCTCTGGAAGAAGGGTTACAACGGCTCGTCAATTGGTGGCGCGCTGAGAAGCAAGCAAAGGAAATAAGTCATGTCTGAGAAGACACAAAATATTCCTATTGCCAAACCCTGGCTAGGGGAACCAGAGGCGGAAGCTGCTAAGCGTGCCATTATGTCCGGTTGGGTGACTCAGGGACCGGAGGTTGCAGCTTTTGAGCGTGAGTTTGCTGAGTATGTAGGGTCACAGCATGCTTGCGCTGTTTCTAATTGTACCACGGCGTTGCACTTAGCACTCTTAGCCGTAGGTGTGCGGCCAGGGGATGAAGTGATTACTGTCAGTCACTCCTACATAGCTACCGCCAATAGCATTCGTTACTGTGGGGCGATACCTGTGTTTGTGGATATTGAGCCGCAAACGTATAATATCAATCCCATGTTGATTGAGGATGTGATTGGAGATCGCCTACGGTGCGGCATGGCCGAACGCACTCGTGCCATTCTCGTTGTTCACCAAATGGGAATGCCTTGCAACCTCAAAGCCATCTTGGACATTGCTCAGCGCTATGATTTACCAGTGATTGAAGATGCAGCTTGTGCAATTGGTAGTGAAATTCTTTGGGATGGTCAGTGGGAAAAAATTGGTAAGCCACATGGGGATATTGCCTGTTTTTCTTTTCACCCCCGCAAGGTGATTACCACGGGTGATGGTGGAATGTTGACTACTAATAATCTTCAATGGGATAAACAGTTTCGCCTCTGGCGACAACATGGGATGAGCGTTCCCGATACAGTACGCCATGGTGCAAAACAAGTCATCTTCGAATCTTACCCGATGTTGGGGTACAACTACCGGATGACTGACATTCAAGCAGCCGTTGGACGGGAACAACTCAAACGCCTACCGGAGATTGTAAAACGCCGTCGTTATTTGGCACAACGATATCATGAAATGCTAGCAGATGTGCCAGGATTGAAGTTACCAACTGAGCCAAGTTGGGCAAAGAGCAATTGGCAAAGTTATTGTGTGAGATTACCAGAGTGGTGTGAGCAGAGGCAAGTGATGCAGGTCATGCTGGATGCTGGAGTATCCACGCGACGTGGAATCATGTGTGTACACCGCGAGCTAGCTTATACCAGTGAAGCTTGGTCGTGTGGAGTTGAAAGGAAAGATTGTGATTATGACGTGGGAGGGTGCGATCGTCTTTATGAGAGCGAGCAAGCTCAAGATCGTACTAGCCTATTACCCCTGTTTCATCACATAACTCAACAGGAACAGGACTATGTGGTGAAAGTTTTGAAAATGACTTGTCAGGTTTAAGGGAATGAACAGGTTTAAGGGAATGAACAAGATTACCAAGCCGAAGCTTGTTTTTTTTCAGTGGATAGACAAAGGAGCAGCTAAGTTCTACTCTATGCACAAGCTGCAGCATGTCAAGTGCCTATCAGAGTTTTTTGATGTAACTGTAATTAGTAATGAGTGTGACTATCAGCAAATTTGTGACAAGTACCAACCAGACATAACACTTTTTGAAAGTGGTATTGCCGCAGCTAATTCTCACCGACGTGTTGCCAATACTTCCGTTTACCCAGAAATACCCAAGTTAGGTTTCTACAACGGAGACCCTTTTTGTGGTTGGCGTTCCGTCTTTCTCTCTGATATGGAACATTGGGATATACAAACATTCTTTACTATCTCTGTCCCTCTGGCTGAGTACATGCCAGAAATTTCTGAAAGCATATTTACTTGGCCTAATTTTATAATGCCTGATCTTTATAAAGATTACAAACAGCCCAAAGTTATACCGATACTTTTTACTGGAAGTCGTACATCGTTATATCCTTGGCGACAAAGAATACAAAATGTTATATGCCGATATTATCCATCACTAATTAGTCCCCACTTGGGATATAGTGAGCAAACAACATCACGAATGATTTATGGTGAGCAGTATGCCCGTATGATCAATTCCTCTTGGTTTGTGCCAGCGTGCGGTATGATGTCAAAGGAAGTTGTAAGAAAACATTTTGAGATACCAGCTTGTAAATCTTGCTTAATCACAGAAAAGACGCCAGCACTTGAAGCTGCAGGCTTCATTGATATGCAAAATTGTGTGTTTGCCGATGAAACAGACGTTTTAGATAAAATTGATTACTTGTTTCAAAACCCAGAAGAGTTTGGGAGAATTACCAATGCTGGATACCAATTGGTTCACTCACAGCACACTTTGAAACAACGAGATCAAATTTTGCAATGGTTTCATCTCAACAAAATACTAAAATCAGGCCAAAAGATTGTTCAGAAAGGTCCTTTTGGAGGACTCACAATTGTAGAAGAATCATCAGGAATTAAAAATTCGCATATTATTGTTAATGGGCTAGATAGAGTACTTCTACAGCAAGGAGATGAAAAACTCTGGACAGGTAAATATGATGCAGCAGAAACTTTATACTTAAGCTGCTTAAATTATAGACACTATATACCTGAACCAAAATTGCGTCTGGCCATATGTAACCTCTACAGAGGAAATGCAGTAGCTGCGCTCCATTGGATTGTTCAACCACTTCAATGGAGTCTTGTTTATTGCGAAGCCTTAGATCCTGATCCAGTAGAGTGGGCATATTTTATTATTACTCTTCTTTGTCAAGGAAAACTAAACGAAGCACGCTTGCGTGCCCATCAATTTTCGTCGCTTTGCCATCCAGAGTTGGAGTATACTCGCTGGGTGATTAATGTCTTGGAAAATTCCAGTAATCAAATAGCTCTACCAAATATTAATTTGTCAAAATGTCGTATTAGCGTTCAACAATTGCCTGACCTCAGCTTAAATGAATGGGTTGATCGTCTTTCTACTATTCTGACAGCCTGTAAACAGCCTCATTTTGCACAAACACTGCACAACACAGTTTTCTCAGTATCCCAGATTTCAAACACACCAAACTATCCTTATAGCTGGTTCACATCATTTTTAACTAAATATGTAAAAAAAACTTCAAAAAAGCTAAGCAATCTTCTTGAACATTTATTAGCTTCTAGTCCGAAATTAAGAATTAAGTTCTACAATTTAAAAATTACAGCATATCCTTTCCATATTATCCTATTTACGAAGCTTATAGCAAAATTAAAACAAACATTGCTCAAACTTTTAAATCGTTTAGAAGCCTTTTTTGGCTTCTTTCTACCTTACTCTTTATCTACAATAAAAAATGATGAATTTTTCTCAAGTATTGAAAATTCACTACAAGGAGAAAATATTAAAACATCTCTGTTAATTGGTGCATCTTCTGGTGAGAGTGTCACCGAGGCCTTTTTAGAAGGTATTCGCAAAAATCCAAATAAGCCAACTGCTTTTTGTATTAATCTTCCAACACCCCGATTTTTAAAATTGATAAAGTATTTTTCTCATAATTCTTATGTCAAATGCCATGCTATCTATTCTGATTGTCAACAAGGCTTTCTCAAGGACAGTAGGGTTATGAAATTATACAACTTTTTAGCAACAGAACCCACACAGCAAAATGATTTTCCTTACCTAGAAGAATTAGATTGTTTACATCAGGATATCGAATATATTCAAAAATTGAGAATTACTGAGAATGCTATCAATATTATTAAGCAGGAAAACCACCTTGATTATTTTGATCTAATTTTAATTGATAAATCTGAGTTCGATGGTGTAGCTGAATTAGACGAACTATATAGAGCAAAGTTTATCTTACTTGATGATATTAATACAATACATAACTACAATAACTACCATAAATTACTTGCACATCCAAACTATACCCTAGTTACTCACAATACTTCCCTTCGAAATGGTTATGCCATCTTTGAGAAAGTCAACAACGAGGTAATAAGTCAGTCAGTATTCAAAAAATCGCTTAGCTTATATAACAGAATGCAAATTACCAAATAGCTTAACCCTGTTTTGTCACTTTGGGGATTGTGTTCTTCCAAAGTGACAAAACAGGGTTAAGAGGTAATAAGTTTATCCATATTTTTACAATTTTTTGGAGTTATATTGAGGGCAAGGCATGGCTCAATTATGCAATATTTCTTACTCTATCATTACTATGCATAAATACCCGTTCATCATATGAAGAGTATACCTGATATTCAATTAAGCGTTGCCTTAGTAAGTCGTAACCGTCCCGATTCATTGAACCGTTGTCTAATAAGCTTGCGAGCACAAAGCGTGCAACCCTTTGAAGTAGTAGTATCTGATGACTCTGATCCCGACATAGCTTTTAAAACAGAAGCTATTGCAAAGAGTTGGAACTGCAAATATATCACTGGTCCTCGCCAGGGTCTTTATGCTAACCGAAATCATGCTGCTTTTGCCTGTCAAGGCACTCATATTCGCACAATGGATGATGATCATGAGTTTCCAGAAAATCATTTTCAGATAATTTACAAGATATTAGACTCATATCCTAACAGCATCTGGATTATAGGTGAATATTGGGAGCAACCAACTCCTTTTTCCACCTTCTATCCACCTGGAGAAATTCAACCACGAGGATTTAGTAAATTCCCATCTAATCTTGATGATTGTTTTGCAATTAGTGATGGAGCAACAATTTACCCAAAACAAGTATTTGAAAACCACCGATTCCTTGAAGTTTTCAAATTTGGCAGTATTTATCTAGAGTTTGGAGCACGTCTGAAAGCATTAGGTTATCGAATTAGATATTGTCCTGACACATATATTATTCATCATTATATTCCAGGAAAGCGTTCTTTTAATGATGAAAACTTAGAAATTAAAAGTGCGTTTTTAGCAGCTTATTTAACTTATAGTTGCTATTTGCCAAATTTACTTAAAAAATTTGAATGCTTGAGTTATTTTTTATTTATTAGTTTGTTAACTAGTTTAAAATTAAAAAATTACTATCTTAGTATATTTGATTTTTGGAGTATTGTTGTTTTGTGTAAAAGTTATGAAAAATCTTTTTTATTAAGAAAATACAATCAGATGATTTAATTCAAATCAATAGAAATTAAAAACATAAAATATTTTTTCAATAGATAAACGAATGATGATATGCCGAAGCTTGGTATAAAATTAGGTAAGATACAACACTTTCTTCAAGAGTACATTTATTACATTGAAGATTTGGATGAAGGTGAGTAGTAAGCAAGAATTTAAACAATGATATAGATCTGATAGAGTTAGAACTTACGCATTGACAAAAAGGACAAGAAGTGCATAAAGGAAAAGCCGAAAAAAACTAGAGCAGTAAAACTTGCTAGAGGAGCATACTTTCAAGTGCAGCTAAGTATTGCGAGGGGTTACGCCGAAATTGAAGCTGCTCAATTCTTGCGTTATGATGTTTTTTCAAATCATTCCGTAGCTCAGATAAGTCAGAAAAAGAAACTTGTGATAAATCTTCTGCTGTAAAACAACGAAATTTAGTTGCAATAGCTCTTATCTAATTGGACTGACCCACGAATCACGAGTGATGAGGGTGCAACTTTGCGACCAGTACAACAGCGTTGGTGATGGCGTAAAACCCCAAAAGTCTGTTCTAAATCATTGTTTGTTCTGGGTAAATCTTCAATTTCATAACAATAAAAAAGTCCAGACCAATAACTTATTGTGATTTTGA
>JAJPJF010000249.1 GCA_021324415.1 Nostocales cyanobacterium Centralia_MAG_434 | reverse complement strand
TATTTTGAGAAAAGTAGCGATAAAACTGGGTTTAGACCTTAGTGGAATCAGTAGGGTGTCTTTGATAGCACCATTGAAAGTTCGTTTGTGGACTCTTCAAGAATCCCCCGGCTTTTAGCCGTCGGGAGTATCAAAGTACTAAATACGATCTGGTATTGTGCAATTTTGGCTTTTAAAACAAAATTTCCAGACTTTGCCTCAATAACAATTAAGTTGTTAACTAACCAGAACCCCGATTTCTGATAGAAACCGGGGTTCTTTGCACTTTATCTACCCTTAACAACCCTATTGCTTAACCAAGGAACGAGAGGAGAAAAATTGAGAGACAGATTTATCTTCCAACACCTACATATTGGAAACCTGCTCTTACCATTGTTTCTGGGTCGAGGAAGTTACGACCATCAATCATGACAGGATGGTTCATCAACTTTGCCATCGTGCCATAGTCCAATTGGCTGAACTGTTGCCATTCAGTCACGAGTACTAAAGCATCACAGCCATCAGCAAGCCGTTCGGCATCAGTTTCCACTAGTACACCAGAAAGTCCATGACGCATACCAGTTTGAGAAACAATTGGGTCGTATGCTTTAACTTTTGCGCCTAGTCGATTGAGCTGCTCAATCAAATTAAGAGATGGAGCGTCACGCATATCATCAGTGTCAGGCTTGAAGGTTAACCCAAGCAATCCCACAGTTTTACCTTTGAGAATTTTTAGGACTTGCTGGAGTTTTTCGACTGCAATTAGGCGTTGGCGTTCATTGACATTAACAGCAGCTTTGAGCAACTGAGCTTCATAACCGTAGTCATCAGCCGTGTGAATAAGTGCGGCAACATCTTTAGGAAAACAGGAACCACCCCATCCAATACCTGCATTTAAGAATTTGTTACCAATACGTGAATCAAGACCGATACCTTTTGCAACTTGAGAAACGTCAGCACCAACGCGATCGCAAATGTTAGCAACTTCATTAATAAAACTAATCTTAGTGGCTAAAAAGGCATTGGCGGCGTATTTAATCATTTCCGCAGAACTTAAGTCTGTTGCTAGCACTGACACTGGAGGTAAAGATGGATCATCGGCATATTTGCGTTCAATGATGGGAGCATACAATTCCCGCATCATCGCGATCGCCTTCTGACTATTTCCCCCAAGAACAATACGATCAGGATTGAAGGTATCATATACTGCCGAACCTTCCCTCAGAAACTCTGGATTACTGACCACATCAAACTTAGCTGTCACTTCAGGCAATTTGTCGTCAATTGTTCCTCCACCTGCAGATACAAGTGTTTTCTGACGTTCAGCGATACCATCCAGAACTATCATCCGTACCCAGTCTCCTGAGCCAATTGGTACCGTAGATTTATTAACAATAACCTTATACCCACCATTTAAGTGGGCTCCAATGCTTCTAGCTACAGCTTCAACATAGCGTGTATCACTCTCACCAGTTGGCAAAGGCGGGGTTCCCACAGCTATGAACAAAATTTCCCCGTATGCTACTCCCCTACCAATATCAGAGGTAAACTCAATTTTACCAGCACTAATAGCAGACTGCATGATCTCTGAGAGTCCGGGCTCGAAAATGGGCGATTGCCCAGACTTCATGATTTTGACTTTTTCTTCGTTGTTATCTACACAAATGACATCATGTCCGATGTGAGCTAAGCAAGCACCTGTAACCAAACCAACGTAACCAGTACCAATAACGCAAACACGCATTTTTATATTCCTCGCTTGTTTTAGGGTTAGCTGAAATGAGAAGTTTTCACAATTGTCCTTTGTCAGGCATTGTTGGTCTCTCAAGGCGAATGACTCACGACTAAGTAGGTCGGAATGAATCAAGTCAATGAGTAAGGGTTGTCATTTGTCTATGGTTCAAAATGACTAATCACTACTTGTCATCCGATTACGGAAATCTTCTATAGTCAGTTTTAGCCCTTGAGCTAGAGGAATGGTAGGTTCCCAATTTAACCAAGTTTTTGCTTTTGTAATATCAGGACGACGGCGACGTGGATCGTCTGAAGGTAATGGCTCAAACTTTATTTGTGCATCAGGATTCACTAGATTTTGCACATTTTGGGCCAATTCTAGAATTGTGTATTCATCAGGATTTCCCAAATTGACTGGACCAATGTATTCACCATTCATGAGTCGCATCAGTCCTTCTACTAAGTCTGATACGTAGCAGAAACTACGAGTTTGGGAACCATCTCCGTATACTGTTAAAGGAATGCCCTGGAGCGCTTGAACTATAAAGTTGCTCACTACCCTACCATCGTTTTCTAGCATTCGCGGTCCATAGGTATTAAAAATTCGCGCAACCCGAATATCAACCTTATTTTGCCTATAGTAGTCAAATGCCAACGTTTCAGCTATTCGTTTACCTTCGTCGTAACAGGACCTGATACCAATAGGATTGACATTGCCCCAGTATTCTTCGCTTTGGGGATGAACCTCTGGATCACCGTAAACTTCACTAGTAGAAGCCAGCAAAAAGCGTGCTTTTACGCGTTTAGCCAATCCCAGCATATTCAGCGTTCCCATAACGCTCGTTTTGACCGTTTTGACTGGGTTATACTGATAATGAACAGGAGAAGCTGGACAAGCTAGATGGTAAATTTGATCAACTTCTAATCGAATTGGTTCAGTAATATCGTGGCGAATCATTTCAAAGTAAGGATGATCCAGCCACTTGAGGATGTTGCGTTTATGACCTGTGTAGAAGTTATCTAAACAAATCACTTCATGTTTTTCAGCGATCAGTCGCTCGATCAGATGTGAACCAATAAACCCGGCTCCGCCCGTCACCAATATTCTCATAATTTCCCAGTGAATTAACAGATAATTGTTACTATTCAAGCTATTGTGCTTGTTTATTAGATTACCCAGTTTTGGGACAGAAATACCGTACCAATCAGGTTTTTAAGGAGTTGTTTTTCAACGAATGCAAGTTGCTTGTAGATGCAATTTGGATATGTTTAAATTGGCTAGCTTTTTTTATTTAACTCTATTAATTTATTTATCTAGCAAAATAACAAACACTACCTACTCATTGGGATATGTAAACCAATATTTTACTAAATCTTCAAGAATGTAAAGTTTAGTGAGTGAATTATAGATAAAGGATTTTGAATCTTTGGTGAAGATTTCAAGACTATTCTCTGTAAAATTGCAGACTGCAAATTTTAGATCATTCCTTCTGACATCGTAGCTGTGGAAGTCACCGTAGATGGAAAAACTGCTGTTTGAGTACGTTGGGGTTCTCCCAGCATAATGATAGAACAGGTTAATTGCCTGACCAATTGAGTTGTAACATCGCTAATAGCTAAACCACTAGGACTGGTCCGACTAGGTATAAAAGGTAATACCACCAAGTCATATAATCGTGCAGCTTGCAAAATTGCTTGAGCCACACTTTCATGAACTATAATTTGGGTTTCTGGTGGATTAGAAAAAGCCAATTTAGATACTAGTAGAGAGAGCTGAGATCGCCTCCAATCAATTTTGCTTGAACTTGCACGGCGTTCACATACATTAAGTACAGTCAGTTGTGCTTGATTTGCTTCTGCTAGAATTTGGGCTAGTTGCACAGGCTGCAATGATGGTGTCAATAAATTTTCCACTGGCACCAAAATCCGCTGAATTTTTCTCGGTGATTCGACAAGACGAGTTACTGCAACTGGGCAATGAGATGACCACAAAACATTGTCAATGACATTACCAAATAGACGTGCTTTTAACCCAGTACGATTACCCCAACCCATAACAATTAAGCTAGCCTTTTGTTCGCGAGCAGCTCTTGTGATTCCTTGCGCGAAGGCATCATCAATTCGCAGCAATGGTTCTGCTTTCACACCTAATCCACGACTTTGTGCCATAGCTTTAAGAAGTAACTGCTCACTTCGTTGTATGGAAGCCTCGAGATCTGGTGCATCCATGTGAGCAAAAGCAGTAGCGATCGCTAAAGGGATAATTTTGCCATTTGTTTGCCGTGCTAATAATGAAGCAATTTCAACTAAATACTGTTTTGTTTGGGGATTATGGACGGGTACTACTATTGTGAAAGGAGTATTTGATTTTTCTATATTTTGTTGAGATAAACTACTTAATTTTTGTGGCTTTTCCGGCACTGAAGTTAAACCAACGGCTACTTTACTAGTAATCAATGGTCCTAGTGTCGAAGTGATAATCATTAAGAAAATGACACTATTTAATACCGATAAATTAAGCAATCCTACTCGATATCCTACTAGTGTTGCTGCTAATGTTAGCCCCACTTGAGGTACTGACAAAGACCATATTGTTAACATTTCCTGCCAGTTATAGCGATACACTAGTTTTGTCAGTAAAGCCGCTATTAATTTGCTTGTAATTAAACCAATAACTATAAATACTGTTAACTTAATTGTTCCGATATTTTGTAAAAAGATAGGTAGATTGACCAGCAAGCCAAGGTTAACAAAGAAAATAGGAATAAACAGTATATTGCCAATAAATGCTATTTTTTCTCTAACTGGTCCTTCTCCCAAAGTTTCATTGACCGCTACACCTGCTAAAAAAGCTCCAATAACTTTTTCTACCCCAATCAATTGGGCTCCCACAGCTGCTAGAAATACGGTGAGCAAGACAAACAAAAATTGATTTCCCTCATCATCTCCAGAGCGTCGAAAAAATTCTCTACCAGCCCAATCAAAACCCACTAAAACAACAAGTGCATAGACAATCAAGGAATTAAGAAGGGTGATGATTTGCCAAAAGCTAAATTTTCCAGTGTGAATAGCTACACAAACAGCTAAAACAAGTACAACACTGACATCAGTGAAAATCGAGGCCCCCATTGTAACATTGACAGCTTCGTTATTAACCACTCCCAAGCGACTAATGATGGGATATGCCAAAAGGGTATGAGAAGCGAACAAGGAGCCAATAAGAATTGAGGCATTCCAATCAAAGCCAAAAATCCGACCAACGAAAGTTCCTACGAGTAGGGGAACTAAAAAACTAAAGCCACCAAAACCTAAAGCACGGTTCTTTGTACGTCGAAATTGCTTGATATCCATTTCCAGCCCTGCCACAAACATCAAGTAAACTAGTCCGATGTTTGATAGTAGGGTCATAATCGGTGACTCCGCCTGCAGTATATGCCAGCCATGAGGACCAAGTATAAACCCTGACGCCAGTAATCCTACTAATCCTGGTAATCGTAAGCGCTCAAATAGAATGGGTACGACTAGTATGACAACTACTAAAATGGCAAAGGGAACAATTGGTTCCTTGCTGAGAACGTGGAAAGTTGGTTCCAGAGCAAGAAATTGTGAGATCAGTTCCATAGGTAGGACTTTAAGAAGCTATGGTGAGGCGGCGGTTAACCTGGGCAATCGCTCTTTTTCAAACAACTACAAAAGCCACCCTGAGCAACAAATCAAAAATTTTACCTAGACTACATGCATTATCGTTAACGAACTAACTACCTATGGGTGGATTTGACTCAGAATGAACCGCAAGCGATCATAGTCATCTTTCAGTAGCATACTTAGGGTCCGTCCTGCTTTGATTAACCATTGTCGGTCAGCTTGACGTAGTTGATACACCTCTCGGATAGCTGCTGCAGTCAAAGACTCTACTGGTACACCTTTTACAGAAATCAGTGTCTGTAAAAAATCTAATTGTTCGGTAAATCGAATGATTGCCTCTTTTTCGCAACGGTAAACCGCTTGATGAATTTGCGGTGGACGCGGAGGCAGATATTGATACACCTGACTATTAGTCATCATAGCATCTGCAGGTCGCTCAAATCCGACAATTGCCGCACGGAATTCGGTTTTGAGCATGGCAAATATTTGGGGTTGCTCTTCGCGTAAATCTTGCAAAGACAATCCCAGTGCTACTGCTCTATGTACGGAATCTATGGGCATTGTAGTTGCATAATAAACTACAGCGTAAACCTGATTGCCCGACTCCTCATCTACAGAACAAACCCAGCTACCGAAAGGGGGCATAGGCGGAAAGCTCAAGTCTTCCGGTTCCAAACACTGAGCTAGAAATTCGCAAGTGGCAGTTTCAATGACTTCTGCAATATGGTTGGGATGGCGATCGCGACTAGAAAACTGTGGTAATGGGAGACGCATAGTGGTATGAAGGAGGAGTTAAAGGTTATTATTCCTAACTTTTAACTCCCCACTGAGACATTCATTTTCCTTTTTTTCGTCCTGCTTGGGTTTCTACCAATTCTAATTCTGGCAGGCGAAAGCTAATTAATTTATCCCAGTTACCGCCTTCAAATAGCACGGCTACCTTGCCATCACTCACCCGTTGAACGAGTCCTTCATAACGATAATAGATATCTGCTGGATTTTTGACACGAACAGTCGCTCCAGGTAGAATCATGGTTTTTCACCTCCGTCATTTCCTGTCTCTAGCATAATACTTGTCATTGATTAGTGGTTAGTAGGCTAATGCGCATTTTACCAACCACAAGATTAATACTTCTGTCTTTGGCGAAAATTTGCTACAGATTCTACGAGTCCTATAGCAATGAAGTTTGTCAGCATGGCGGAACGACCATAGCTCAACCAAGGTAAGGGAATACCCGCCACTGGTGCCAAACCAACAGTCATACCTATGTTAACAATCATCTGAAACACAATCATCGATAAAACGCCAATAGCTAACAATGATCCAAAGTTGTCTTTGGCGGTTTGTGCAACATATAACAAGCGTTGACAAATCAAAAAGAAAACAAACAACACTGCCAAACAACCAACAAAACCGAATTCTTCACCCACAGCCGAGAAAATAAAATCTGTATGCTGTTCTGGTACAAAATTCAGTTGAGTCATAGGACCTTTATTCAGACCCCATCCCCACCATTCACCTGCACCAATAGCAATGCGAGATTGTATTTGGTGATAGGCAGCACCGAGTGGGTCAGCGTTGGGGTTGATAAATGAAGTGAGTCGGTCTTTTTGATAATCTTTCAAGATATGATTCCAGGCAAATAATCCCAGTTCGCCGCCTAGTATGTTGAGACCTAATGCAGCCAGACCGTTGAGAGCAAATCTATGCCAAGGCAGAGTCTGCAAACCAATTACACCCATGACAACTGCCCAAATTAATCCTAACGGTCCGAAAATGAGGTCTTTTGACAAAACAATTGGGAAGGGCCAAGGTATGCTAAACAGAATTGCTGCCACTGCTGGAGAAATCATTAATATCAACCAACCTGGGTTAGCATTTGCCCAATACAACATCCCTAAAAAGATTGCACCAAATACCAGAGATGTGGCCAAATCTGGTTGCAAAAAGACCAATCCCCAGGGAACAGCAGTGATTGCCAAAGTTCTGAAAACACTATCAAGACTAGAAGCTGTGCGCTTATGTAGCAAAGCGGCTAGGGTGAGAATTAACCCTATTTTGGCAAATTCTGAAGGTTGTACAGGAATGCCAGCTATGCTAATCCAGCGCTGTGCTCCCTTAGCACTGTGACCAATGATCATCACAGCAAGCAAGCTAATGTTAGTAATTGCGTAAGTTATCCAGTGCAACTGAATTAGATTTTCGTAACGATTTCGGGCTATCACGAGTGCTACAGTCAAGCCAATGCCACCCATCACCCAGTGCCACCACCAGTCTGTTAATCCCTGGTTTAATTCTGTACTGCGGATCATCAGACCACCGAATATGGTGAGAGTCACTGGCAAAATGAGGAGTAACCAGTCTATTTGCTGCCAAGGTTTTACCCAATACGAAACTCGAATTTTTGGGATGGAGCGTTTTAACAACATTGCGCAATTGTAAACATTTATTTTTTAGATTTTTAATTTAGGAACAATGGCAAATTTGTATGACTGAGGAGATCTCAACAGAACAATTCGCTGTATTTTTATGTCAGTGCAGCAACAGAGACTTTGCCTGCAATGGTAAGAGCGATCGCTTTCAATGCTTTGGCACTAGCTGAGTCTGGTTCAGCAACGACCACTGGCACACCGACATCACCACCCATTCTTGTGGAAATCTCTAATGGAACACACCCTAGTAAGGGTACTTCCAACTCAGCTGCAGTTTTCTCACCACCACCAGAACCAAATATGTCATATTGCTTATCTGGCATATCTGGTGGAATAAAGTAGCTCATATTCTCTACTATCCCTAAAATTGGGACATTCATCTGTTGGAACATCCGCAATCCCTTACGGGAATCTAACAATGCCACTGTTTGGGGTGTCGTGACAATCACTACCCCAGCCATAGGTACTGCCTGTGTTAAAGTCAACTGAGCATCCCCTGTTCCTGGGGGCATATCCACAATCAAATAATCTAACTCTCCCCACTGCACTTGATAAAGAAACTGGCGAATCACTCCATTCAGCATTGGACCACGCCAAATAACTGGCTGGTCTCGGTCAATCAAAAAGCCCATTGAAACTAGCTTGACACCGTGATTAAAGGCAGGCTCTAAGACTTCACCTTTTTCTGTTGAGTACACAGCAAGCTGGGCTTGACTGAGACCTAACATGGTAGGGTCATTTGGGCCATAAATATCGGCATCAAGTAAACCCACCTTTGCACCTGTTTGAGCGAGGGCAACTGCCACATTCACTGCTATCGTACTCTTACCAACACCACCTTTGCCACTAGAAACCGCAATAATATTCTTAATGCCAAAAATACCAGTGCGATCAGGTAAGCTTTTTTGTTGAGGTGTTTCCGCTGTGACTTCTACAGATACATCTCTCACTCCTGGTAGTTTTTTCACAGCTTTTTGACAGTCTTCAACAATAAATTCACGTAATGGACAGGCAGGTGTTGTCAACACCAAAGTGAAGCTAACCTTACCATCATCAATTTTGATGTTGCGAATCATGTTGAGTTCTACCAAACTCTTGCGAAGTTCTGGATCTTGAACCGGTCGCAATACTTCTAAAACCGACTGAGAATTAAGCACATCGTACATAATTTTTACACTTGACTTTGTAATAAATCTTAACTAAAGTTGATGGTTATTCAGTAAGGGCAAATAAGCATTCACCCCTACAATTTGTGATTTGACATGAACTACTGACCCTTTAGACCATGCGTGTCTTCGTGACCCTTCTCAATCAAAGAAACGCGCAAGGAAGGGACGGGTCTGTCATCAATGTAAGGGCAAGCTAATCTCCCCAATCACCCTGAGAACAGACTAACCCTATGGCAGTGCTAAACTCAACGCCTTAGCTCAAACTAAGCCATTGTCTAAAAATCAAAACAACTGTCTTTAAGAGATTTTCTTTTTCCTGAAACCCCTGGCAGTGCCGTCTTTTCAACCGCATCAACTAACGCTCGCGCTACACGATCCGCATAAGGACGGGAAAAAGACCAAATCAAAGGTGATAACCACCCGCGTAAAGTCACAGAATAAGACACACACGTGCCACAAACTGTTGACTCTACTCTATACGTCACCCGTTCTTCTACACCAGGAATTGTTAGTATCCTCACACTTAGTAATTCTCTGGGATTAACTCGCTCCACAAAAATGCGGATGGGAATTGGTGAGATGCGCGTCACTACTTGATAGATCAAGCCAGGTTTAGGGACTAAACCATATGGGACATTGGTACTTTTGAATAATGGATGCCAGGAAACATCTGCTAAATTCACCACCTGCAGCCATAATTCATCTACAGAGGCAGAACTAATCTCGCGATAAGTCCGCACCAGAGAAGCGCAAAACTTACGACGTTTGCGGTGGATGAATTTGGACAACCAATCTCGCATTTTCCTAATCCTCCTCGCTATACGCTTTTTGGTAACTCTGGCATGGCTGTTAACTGTAAGTCAGTTCTTATGTCAAACTCTCTCAAAATTATCGTTGGTATGGCAAGTTATAACTTCTGAAAGACGCTACCATAAGTCGTGAGATTTTCATAAAGTTTTGCCAAGGGGATTTAAACATTGGTCTTTAAGAAGATTACAATTGTCAGGTTGAAATGCCGATCTGTCTTTCATACTAAATCTGGAAGCCTCTAGATTTTTAGACTTCTGGCAATTTTCTATAAAAAGGTTGAAAAAACACAATTTAGTATACAAGGCTATACGCATTTGGGGGAAAATGGCTTTAATCATACCCACATACTGTGTAAAGATTTGTCCTTGAGAAAAGGTATAAAGCTGTTAGGGTATAAGCAACATCACAGAAAACTCCTTTGCTCTGTGAGCTTTATCTCTACATCCCTTGTACCTTTAGTCAATGCGCAAATTAAACTGTTTTAGGCTGTTTGTAAGAGCTTTTTTATCAGTGAATTTGCGACTGAAAACTTTTATTGCTTTTCTTGAAAATTTAGGTTCTTGTGCTTATGTTGACTGACTCCCAAACCCACAGTGTATCAACAGTATCTTCCACATCAAGGCTAGCAACTGACGCTAAAACCAGGGTCTGTCAGTTTATGAAACAGCTGCAAGATCAAATTACTCAACAATTGACGGATTTGGATGGTGTGGGAACTTTTCACGAAGATACATGGGAGAGACCAGAAGGAGGAGGTGGGCGATCGCGCATTTTGCGTGAAGGTGCAATATTTGAACAGGCTGGTGTTAATTTTTCTGAAGTTTGGGGTTCTCACTTACCACCTTCGATTTTAGCGCAACGTCCAGAGGCGGCAGGGCATGGCTTTTTTGCCACAGGTACCTCAATGGTATTGCATCCTCGTAATCCCTATGTGCCAACTGTTCACCTCAATTATCGCTACTTTGAAGCGGGACCAGTTTGGTGGTTTGGTGGTGGTGCTGATTTGACCCCATACTACCCCTTTGCCGAAGATGCAGCACATTTCCATAAAACTTTCAAACAAGCTTGTGATAATCACAATCCAGAGTATTATCCAGTCTTTAAGCGTTGGTGTGATGAATATTTCTATTTGAAACACCGGGGAGAAACGCGGGGTATAGGCGGTTTGTTTTTTGATTACCAAGATGGTCAAGGTCAGTTGTACCGTGGTCCCCACACCGATAGCGCAGCAGCGATTTACAGCAATCAATTGGGTACATTAGCACCGCGCAGTTGGGAGGAGATATTTGCCTTTGTACAAGACTGTGGCAACGCCTTTTTACCAGCATATGTACCAATAGTAAAACGGCGACATGGAATGGAATATGGCGATCGCCAAAGGGACTTCCAATTGTACCGTAGAGGAAGATATGTAGAGTTCAACTTAGTTTTTGACCGAGGCACCATCTTTGGCTTGCAAACTAACGGTCGTACTGAGTCAATTTTAATGTCACTACCTCCTTTGGTACGTTGGGAATATGGGTATCAACCAGAGCCAAATTCTCCTGAAGCCGAATTATACACAACTTTTCTGAAGCCTCAAGATTGGGCAAACTGGACACCAACAAACTAGTGGTTCATTTCATTGGTTTCAATTAGGTTATGAAAGTTCGTAGTGAGTACTTTAGTACTCGATTTCAAGTACTAAAGCACTCACTACAGATAGCAAAACTTATGTGACAAATAACTAATTCTTAACCTTGCGTCCTGAATTCTAAACATATAAGTGATATACACTAGACACTCAGTATTCAGAGACGAATACTCAGTATTTTCACTATATACACAAATTTCTTTGGTGAGTTAGACTACTAACAGCTTATTACTTAGCAATAAAGAAAAACCAGAGTCAACAAGTCCATTATTGGTGAGTTAATTAAATCAAGGGCTTTGGCAACTGTTTAAGTACCTTGTTATGCAGGCTACTTATTACGAAGATAGACGAATTGTGGTGGGGAGTGAATAACTAGTAGTTTTAATCACCAATAATTCACAGTTAATAACAAAAAATTAATCACTACTTTAAAAGCACCGAGGGGAGGCTTAGTGATCCATATCGCCCAGAAAACTTATAAAACCCAAGACGGTAATACTGTTATTATCCTAACACCTGCAGGCCGCTTGGACATTACCACCGCTTGGCAATTTCGCCTGAAGTTGCAAGAGTGTATTTCTAAGTTTAGTCGCCATGTCATTGTGAATCTCAGTCAAGTCAACTTTATTGACAGTTCTGGTCTCACCTCTTTGGTAGCTGGAATGCGAGATGCTGATAAAGTTAAGGGCAGTTTCCGTATTTGTAATGTGCATCCAGAAGCAAAACTTGTATTTGAAGTCACAATGATGGACACAGTCTTTGAAATCTTTGAGACTGAGGAGGAAGCTTTAGAAGGTGTACCTCGTAGTATTGCTAGCTAGTAAAAAGTTAGGGATTATACCGTTTCACTTTGATATTGATACATTTAGGCAAGCAGGGGAGCAGAGGGGACAAGGAAGACAAGGAGGACAAGGGAAGGGGGATACTCCAGACTATGCCCTATGCCCATTCCTAACTCCCCATTCCCCATCCCGCTTGGTGTAGCGAAATGGGCCCAAAATTGCTCCCCAAGTGGCTTTTCCTGTGGCTGGGTCAATTCCTTTGTCGTAGCTAAGGAATTCATGTTCAGTAGCTTCAAACCCGAGTGCAACTTGGATAGTATTACCAAGGTAGGTAAAGCAACAACGACTCTCGGGAGGTGGAGTAGCGATAAACTGATAGCGTCGCTCGTCTAGCACCTGCTGTTTAACGTTAAGAACACAACCTGGTAATAGATCTATGTGGTCGATAGTCAAGCTCTCTAATAAAGCGCGATCGCCTTTAGCAGCACCACTGAAAGCTTTAGGGTCTTTGAGCATATAGTACTGTACTGTCAGTGGGCTTTCGGGATTGCTGCCTTCTGTTAGTCGCATAATCCTCTGGCGATAAGGTTGTTCTAGGTTAACAACACTGGCTTGTTCCACAAATAAAGTGATACTGTCTTCAGAGAACAAAGGAACAGGTTTTTGCCACAAACGTAGATGAACATACCAAACAGGCTCTGCAAGGGCTTGTTCTCGATTATCAAATTCACCTGTCAGATAGTCAGCCAGGGCAAGCAACTGTGGCGAAAAGCTCATAGATACAACAATCCGATCAAGTCGGTTAACTAAATTATTTGTGAGAAATATCCGGCTAGCAAGTATTGTAAATTAATAAATATCCAGCAAAAACATAAAGTTGGCAAAGTCGCCTAGAAGCGAGAAAATAAACATACGTTGCCCTGTTAAATTTTATTTGTGAATAACGTCCGTACTGTTTCTGATACAAAACGAACTTTCTATACTCAGCACACCCGTCCAATAAATACAATTTATCGTCGGGTTGTGGAAGAGTTGATGGTGGAAATGCACCTGCTATCGGTAAATGTCGATTTTAGTTACAACCCAATTTATGCTTTGGGTGTCGTCACTACCTTTGAACGTTTTATGCAAGGCTATCAGCCAGAACGGGAAAAGGAGTCAATTTTTAATGCTCTCCTGCAAGCAGTAGAAGAAGATCCTCAGCGTTATAAACAAGATGCGCATAGGTTGCAGGCTTTAGCTAAGAGCTTACCGCCAAGAGAATTAATTGGTTGGTTGAGCCAGACTAACCCTCTAGAGCAAGATAGTGAGCTACAGTCAACGCTGGCTTCAATTGCTAGCAATCCCAACTTCAAATACAATCGCCTATTTGCAATTGGTATATTTTCTTTGTTAGAACAGTCAGATCCAGAATTAGTAAAAGACGAAAAGCAACGCAATGAAGTCCTCAAAACCATTGCGACTGGCTTAAAGTTATCTGACGACAGGCTCAGTAAAGATTTAGACCTGTACCGCTCTAACCTAGACAAGATGACACAGGCAATTGTCGTTATGGCTGATATGATCTCCGCTGACCGTAAAAAACGTGAACAGCGTTCTCAACCATCAAGTCCTACAGCCACTCCTCCCACCGCTAGCGAATAAGTAGGGGCAAACAGCTGTTTGCCTCTACTAACTTCTAAGTAGATTATTGCCGTTCCAACCCTAGCAATCCATAAACTAAGCTGCTGATAACAGATAGTGTGAACGCCCCTATCACAGCACTCCAAATGCCTAAGCGCAAGCGAAAGCCCTGTACCAACGAGGCTGTGAGACCAAAACACACAACGGTAATCACAAATGTGGAAAAGCTAGATAACAAGTCAATCGTGACAAAATCTATTGCCGCAAATACCACACGAAAAATTGGTTTTACCACTGCTGTTACAATTCCAAGAACCGCTGCCGAAGTAAAAGCCTCCCCTGGAGTATCAATTTCAACTCCTAGTGCAGGGATTTTACTCAAAAGGTACAAGCTAAAACCTGTTAACACCCAAACAATAAAAATTGACCGAAGGTCCATTGTCAAAAACCCTGAAATTGAAATGGCTATCGGCTAAATATTGTGCAGTTTATTGTGACGTTATATCTGTAAATTAGCAGCAATTTTGATGGCAGCTAGGGTTTTGTTTGGTTTGTTTTTAGGATTGGGGAGTGGGGGACAAGGAGGACAAGGGAAGGGGGACAAGGAGGACAAGGAGGACAGGACAAGGAGGACAAGGAAGACAAGGAGGACAGGGGAAGGGGGATAAGGGAAGCGCTGTGGATGGCTTGTTTATCTCCCTTGTTGGTCTTTCACCTTTTCTTGGTGGATGTGAGAGGTTGGGTGGGGGGTAAGGGAGCTACTTGATTAGGGATTGGGGGAAGAATAGGTGTGGTGTTTGGGAGAGGAGCAGATCTTAAATTGCTGGGATTGGTTTGCAGGTAAGGTGAGGTAGACTGTGGCAAATTAGAGGCTGGTTGGGAAGAACCAGGTATGATACCCAAAGAAACGCGATC
Organism: Nostocales cyanobacterium Centralia_MAG_434; assembly: GCA_021324415.1. Classification (GTDB taxonomy): domain Bacteria; phylum Cyanobacteriota; class Cyanobacteriia; order Cyanobacteriales; family Nostocaceae; genus JAJPJF01. Next base: position 5,242 of record JAJPJF010000249.1, on the reverse strand, counting down.
GCCTCCTACTTGACGCAGCAAGTCCAGCATATCAATGACATCATTGTATGTTGCAGAGCGCGAAGCATTTAGCACTAACACCGCTGGGATTTTTTCTCACATAATCCTCTAAAACTGCTTTTAATTGTTCCTTCCCTAGTGGTTGTTTTTCTACATAGGTTTGACCAATGGCATCGATAGTTACAGGCAAGATTTGCTGTCTCTTCTGGGAAAATGCACTACTATGAGACGTTGTACCTGTTTTAGCAGTTGGTAAATCAACGTTAATTGCCTGTTGCCGAGTAAATTGCAATGAAGCCAAAATAAAAAATGACAAGACGCAAAAAATGACATCAATCAGAGGAATGATTTGAACGTGGGCTTCTTCAATTGGTGTATGTAGATTAACTTTCATGTTTCAATCTCATGCCTAAGCTGGGAATTAAATGCTTAACTATCTTTTGGTTCTGTTGACCTCTCCCCGGCTTAAAAGCGCGGGGTTTTCAACCTACTTTCTTATAAATCAGAGTTTATTGGGGGTGGTGGAGGTGGTGGGAGTTCCGAAAACTTGTTTTTATCTTTTTTTGAAGAAAGATTAGTGGTTTGAGGCGATTCCTGCACAAATACTGGTGGTATGCTACCATCAACAGTCTTGCTAAGGTCAGGAGATGCTTGTAAATACAACATTTCCAAATCGTTTCCTGCTTTGCGAAAAACCTTGACTTGATTGACGACAAGAGCTTGGAATAATCGATAGAATATTAAGCTGAAGATAGCAATCACTAACCCTGTTGCTGTTGCGTAAAGAGCTTCCCCAATACCAGTAGTCACCCCAGCGGTTGATTCTGTTCCCAAGTCTCCAATCCGAATTGATTCCAAAGACCGGATTAAACCCCAAACGGTGCCAAACAACCCTAATAAGGGTGCGACAGCAATGACGAGTTCCAAAATTTTTTCTCCTCGTCGCATCTGAGCTAATTCGTATTCTGCGGCTGATTCTAGTGCCAACCTAAAAAGTTCTGGGCTGCTTTTTGGCTGGCGTAAAGGAGCATAGAGAAACCTGCCAATAGGTTGATCTGTTGCCCGTCTAGCAATCTCCGCAGCTACTGCCCAATTACTATGAGCTGCATCCAGGACACGATCAACGGTTTCCTTTTCTTGAGTTAAAATCCGCAGCCAGAACCATAATCGCTCTAAAATCACACTTAAACATAATACAGAAAAGAAAAGCAACGGCCAGATGACAGGTCCGACCTTGCCGAAGAAAACTAAAATATCCACTGCTTTATGCTTCCTCCCTGGATTTTTCTACACTTACTTTCACTGCATTTTAATAAACTTAATACTAGAGATGGAGGCACAATTGCCAGATATGTTGAATTTCTTAGAAGTATAAATTGTGCAATTACCTACTATGAGCATCTTCCGGACAATCAAGGGCGGTTATTCCTACAGGAAATTTAAATCATAATTTGCCAAGATCAAAGGTAACTGGAGGTCAACTATGAAATTCTCAATCCAATCTCTTTATTCTTGGTATCGCAATTTACTTCGTAATCCTAAATACCGTTGGTGGGTAATTTTAGGAACACTACTTTATTTTCTCAGCCCAATTGATATTGCTCCAGACTTCCTGCCAATTGTTGGTGAGCTTGACGATGTCTTCTTAATGACGCTATTGATATCGGAAGTATCTCAGCTTGTGATTGAAGGTTTCAAAACCCGTCAGGAGAATAAGGGCTCTAAAGCACCTAATGCAGCTGATAGTGCTACCTCCACTGCCAACACTATCGATGTTGATGCTGTATCTGTCAAGTAGTCTAATTTTAGAAAATCAAATAAAAGTTAAGACCCTTTCCTTGTGATATCTATGTAGCAATAGATCTCTTCAGGAGAGGGTCATTTTATGAGAAATTAAGTTTGATCAACTCCTAACTTCGGACATTCTGTCTAATCACCCATGACCAAGCGCCAAATCATTGGGCTTATACCCGCTGGTGGACAAGCAACACGGATTTCTCCCTTACCCTTGAGTAAAGAGTTATATCCAATTGGCTTTCGTGATTTTGGTCATCAATGTGACCTGCGTCCAAAAGTCGTTAGTCACTATCTGCTTGAAAAAATGCAACTTGCAGGTATTGATAAAGCATACTTTATCTTGCGCCCAGGTAAGTGGGATATTCCAGCCTATTTTGGCGATGGCACAATGCTTTCTATGAGTTTGGGCTATCTAATTATGGGTTTGCCTTATGGTGTCCCTTTTACTTTAGACCAGGCTTATCCCTTTGTCCAAGATGCATTGGTAGCATTGGGTTTTCCCGATATTCTGTTTCAGCCTCAAGATGCTTTTGTAAAAATAATCGCACGTCAACAGACAACCAATGCTGATGTTGTTTTGGGATTGTTTCCCACAGATCAACCCCACAAGGCAGGTATGGTTGATTTTGATGTTGCAGGTAAAGTCCACCTCATAATTGAAAAACCCCGCCAGTCAAATTTGCGTTATATGTGGGCTCTTGCTGTTTGGACACCTGCCTTTACCCAGTTTTTGCATGAGTACATTCTCAATCTCAAAGCTAATAACGATGTATCACAGCTAGCAGAAATACCCATCGGCAATGTTATTCAGGCAGCGCTTCATCAAGGTTTGCACATAGAAGCAGAAGCATTTCCCGATGGACGTTATTTGGATATTGGCACACCTAATGATTTGGTACAAGCAGTTCGGGAAGGTTCAGCCTTAGTGAATAGTCAAGATTCATAAGTTACAATTCTTTATCTTACCCAGTTCCTAAGCTCCAGTCTGACAATGAGAGAATAAGTACGATGCATAAATGCAGTAGCAATTAAGTTGCAAATCTGTAGATTTCACTATCCTGACTATTCAGACTTGAGGTTATAACAGCAGATAACTCAGAAAGTTTCTGCATTGTTTCATAGGCTTGGGACTAATGAAAAAAGTTACGTTTTCTCGATTCTATACTTATGGCTTGATTGGGTGTATTTCCTTGTCTGCTTTAGTTGGTGCAGCTACCTCTGCACTGACTCAAACAGCGCGTAAAGTTGCCTACAATGAACAACACAATCAACAAGAACCTTCCAATCATTCTGCTGGTCTAATTTGGCCTTCTCAAGGGATTCTTTCTCAAGGCTTCAATAAAAATCGTCACATAGGAATTGACATTGCTGGACCGCCTGGAACCCCGGTTGTTGCTGCTGCATCAGGTCAGGTGGTTAAATCAGGTTGGGATGATTGGGGATTGGGCAACTTCATAAGAATACACCATTCAGATGGCAGCTTTACAGTATATGGTCACAATCGCCGCCTTCTGGTCAAAAATGGTCAACAGATCACTCAAGGTCAAGTCATAGCTGAGATGGGAAATACAGGTAACAGTTCAGGACCACACTTACACTTTGAAGTTCATCCTCATGATATGGTGTCTGTGGTTGATCCTATCCCCGTGCTACCACCTCTAGTTGCAGGTAAAATCCCTTCACAACGAATAGCAACCATTGCTAATAGCGGTCAGTTCAGTCCAACCACTCCCTCAAGACCCTCATCTATCTCAACACAAACATCCTCATCCGGATCAATTTCCATCCCTGTTCCAATTGTTCATTCTGGCTCATCATTCAACCCAACACAAACATCCTCATCCGAATCCATTCCTATCCCTGTAGAAACTGCAAAAGTTGACAGCGGGTGCAATGGCGGTAGAACAGTCATTGCAGGTGAAACAGCAACCACTCGCGTCAAAGTCTGTCAAGAAAATGGTGAATTCTTTTACATTGGGCAATTAAAGCAAAACCGAGAAGAACCGATGCGACTTCCTGCTTGGATTGTTGGCAAAAATCGATATCAAGCAGATAATGGTAGCTTTTCTTACGTCGTTACTCCTCAAGAAGTCCAAGTCTGGCAGAATGGTAACCTTATACATGCTGACAGTTTTTCCAATTCTTAAATTAGCTTGCCAAGCATAAACAATTCTTCTATGGAAAAACGAGAGCATCCCGATTTGCATATTTATTTTGTAGTGTGAGTGTCTCGCTAGATATATCACACGAGCAAGACACTGGCACTATTTATTCCATTTGGGGGATGCTCCCAGAAAAACCATAAATTATTCCAGATAAATCAACCTTTTCAGGTTTTTTTCACGAAAATTAACTTTTCTTAACTCATCCGTCATTAAAAATCTTTTATGATTAGGTGTAGTCTAAAATACACTTAGACTAAATTCAAAGAAAAACAAAGATATTTCCTGAAATTATCCAACTTTTGCCTCAAGGAGCGCATCATGGAATACCTTGCTTATTCTCATCTGGTTCTTGCCAATACAGAGGCAAACCCAGACGCAGACTTCAGTCTTCCTGAAATTCAGTTCAATTTGAGTTGGAAAAAACATTTCAAATCTGCTTGGTTAACTTTTGCTAGTGTAGGTGTATTGGCTGCAATTCTAGCCCAAGCCCAAATGGCTTCAGCCACATACTATGGTCCTGGTTATAGATATTACGTCACCACAGAAGGTAGTCCTCTAAATATCCGTCGTTATCCTAGCCTCAATGCCGGTATTATTGGTCAATATTACAATGGCTCACGGCTTCCACGAGTCATCGGTTACAGAAATGGTTTTGCTCATTTAGACAGCGGTAATTGGGTTGCTGCTAGATGGATTGGGACTACACGTGGTAGTGACTATAATCCATATAATAATGACAATGGTTACCCATATAATGAAAATGGGTCTCCTCAGTATAGTTCTCGTCCTGGGGTTGGTGGAGAGGTTTATCTATCCATTGGCTCTCAAGGTACGCTTGTTTCAAGGTTGCAAAGAAGATTGGGCCTTCGCACCACTGGCTATTATGATTACACAACTGCTCATGCAGTCAGAAGATATCAGAGAAGCGTAGGTCTAACTCCAGATGGAGTCGTTGGACCAACAACTGCTAACTCACTATTTGACTAGAAAAGATTTTAGGTTTCCGGCAGTGGTTTTTCTTGCATCTGCTGGAAAAATTTTCTGTTTTACAAGTAAAATTACCCCTATCGAGTTGTTCACGCAAATAGATAGGGGTTTTCGATAACTTGAGCCTGCAGCTAAACTACTTTAGGCAGGCTATCTTTTTGATTGCCAAATGTCTAGTATTACAGTAATCGAAGCAGAAAGCCCACACCTAAAAGGTGTGGGACGGGCAGTTGCTACAAGTCGGGGAACCCGCCCATCGCACTGCCCTCATGAATGCGACTCGCCTTTAGGCG
>JAJPJF010000421.1 GCA_021324415.1 Nostocales cyanobacterium Centralia_MAG_434 | reverse complement strand
CGCCTAAAGGCGAGTCGCATTCATGAGGGCAGTGCGATGGGCGGGTTCCCCGACTTGTAGCAACTGCCCGTCCCACACCTTTTAGGTGTGGGCTTTCTGCTTCGATTGCTGTAATATAGATTCAAGTCACTAGCCACAAACACATCATCTGCTGGATAACTTGGTGGGCAGAAAGTTTCTCGCAGCAGTTGTGGTTGGAAAATATGAAATTCGTCTGGCAAACCTGGTTCCTGGGGATCTTCACTCGGAAGATCGTACATGGTAGGTAAGATTTCTTTTGGCGGGCGCGGTGGGTCTGTTTGATACATAACCAGATCTCCGACTGACTACCTTTAGGTTAGCCCATGGGGTGGAAAGTAGGATGATCCCCAATTAAATAACGTCAGCAAATGTGCGTTCCATCTTGCGGAAATACCAGATCCCGCTCCACAGTATCAGAGCTACAATCAGCAGAGATAGTGCAAATCCAGGTAAATAAATCTGCGATTCACCATGCAAAATCGCCCAGCGAAAACCATCAATAACCCCTACTATTGGGTTAAGTGAATACAACAAACGCCATTGCTCAGGAACAATCTTGCTACTGAAACCTACAGGCGAAATGTAAAGACCAAACTGAACGATAAACGGCACGATGTATCGAAAATCTCGATACTCCACAGTTAAAGCCGCCAGCCACAATCCTGCACCCATTGATGCCGCAAAGGCTATCAGAATAAAGAGCGGCAGGGTTAAAATGCGCCAATCAGGCACAAAGTCGTACCATGCCATCAATGCCAGCAGAATTATGCCAGAGATCATAAAGTCTACAAAGCTGACGATCACCGCACTCGTTGGTACAATCAACCTTGGGAAGTAGACTTTAGCCAGCAGGTTTGAGTTGTTAACTAAGCTGTTGCTACATTCAGTCAGCGCACCAGAGAAGAACTGCCAGGGGAGTAGAGCAGCATAAACTAAAATAGGATAGGGTGCGTTACCTTCAGTTGGTAGCTTTGCTAAATTGCCAAACACAACCGTGAACACAAACATTGTTAGCAGGGGGCGAATTAATGCCCATGCCATGCCAATAACAGTTTGCTTATAGCGTACCAAAATATCGCGCCATGCCAAAAAGTAGAATAGCTCTCTGTACTTCCACAGGTCACGCCAATACTGACTCTCAGTCCGACCCGCCTCAATAATGAGTTCTTTGCTGTTCATCTACTTACTTATGTGTTTGATTAATCTAGTCAATGCACGATTTTGCAATGGTAACACCAGTATATCCAACCAAACGAGAAAACACTAAACTTGATGAATTCTTTAGATGTGTCTACAGTTACACCTGTTATTAACAAAACTTAGACTACAGGCATCATCTGCAATATTTGCCGTTGAGACGTATCAAAACCTAGGAATCTGTTCAAAGACAATTTAAAAACTTCATGAAGTTTTGATTGCTTATGAATCCGATACCATGAGGGTTTTAGATGCCTAAAAAATTGCACCTTGATGAGATTGGTTCAGCAATTTGAGCGCTAAGGCATAGCGACTGCATCGACCTGCAGCCATCATAGTTAATTTCCCCGCCAGAGTTCTTGTTTCTCAATCCCCAGTTGCGTCGATAAAGGCTTCTCCAACACGACTTGTTACAAGTAGCTGTTTAAGCGCAAGCCAAATGAATGGTGGAATTGTTTGAACATAGCGACGCCAGAGTCGGCGTGGTTCTTGGACGACACGATAAAGCCATTCCAGTCCTAAATCTCGCACTATACGGGGTGCCCTTTTCTGAATGCCGGCATAAACTGGAAAAACTCCGCCTAAGCCAATCATCACTCCTTGAATCTTATCTTTATGCTGAGCTATCCAGCTTTCTTGCTTGGGACACCCTAAAGATACCAATACTATACCGGCACCACTCGAGTTAATTCTCTCAATCAAAGCTTCGTCTTCATCTTGAGTCAGGGGACGAAATGGCAAGGGTTCCATCGCCGCAATTTTCAGTAGAGGAAATTCAGCCTCTAACCTTTTGCGCATGCGAGACAGAATTTCTGTTTGCGAACCTACGAAGAAAACACTGATGTTTTGTGTTTGCGCTAGCTGACACAGTGCCATGAAGATATCCATCCCTGCTACACGGTCTTGATAGCGCGCTCCTAAAAGCCTCATCATCCAAACTAATGGCATACCATCTGGAGTGACGAGATCTGCATTTTTTAAAACTGTGGCAAAGTCTTGGCTCCAATAAGCTTCCATGAGCATGTGTACATTGGCAACACACACTGACCTACTCTCGTGAGCGATCGCCCACTTAAGCATTGTTTGTATCTGTTCATCAAAACGCAACGCAGTAATCGGAAAATCAAGCACTCTTCGGGTAGGTAGAAAAGCCTTTCCTACCATAAGTAACTCCTTGTGTCTTATGGAACATAATCAACCGAATAGCTTCTTGCCCAGTATTAAACCATCAGGGTTTTTTAAGACTCCTGACTTTTTCTTATGTGGCAGAGTGATCGGAAAATAACACATGGAGATGCAGTAGCTCTTACAGTAATTTTTTCCCTGGTATTTTTTTTAATCTGTTAGCCTGTATATGAATTTACTCTAAATAAACACCTACTGATTAAATTTTTTACAAACTTTACATTTACTTCATGTTAACTTCATGATATCTTTTTATTTACCTTAAGTAAATATTAAAAACTACCTAAGTACTTTTTTCTAGACAGAATTCATAACAGAATCACAAAAAAACAGGGGGAAGATTATCTTTTCTTCCCCCTGCTTGTTGTTGTTGTTTGTGTCGTTACTGCCTCTCAACTTTTTCCTTAGCATTTGCTGCTGCTTCTTAAGTTGTCGGCTTCTGGCTGACCCGCCTCGTCCTTTATCATTCCTGCCTTCTCGGCGCGGCGACTCCCATCTCTTCAGTCGCATAACAGTTGTTCTCCTTGTTGTTCTTAGCGCTTAGGTTAACGACTAGTTTCTGTTAGCAATAACCTCTATCCCCATTATAGTCCAAGTTTTTCCGTCGGCAATATACTTTTCCTCAATATATCCCACTTATAAGTTTAAAACTCCAATAAAATTGGACTTGATTCTCTATGTTCTGGAGAGATTTTATAATGTTCAGGGTAAGTTTTACTTTTAAAGGTTATTTATTTCAATAAATAATTTTTATTTTCCCTGGTATCAAATATTGGTAATTAAACCTTTATTTAATGTTTTGTTTATTTTATTTGCTGCTTACTTGTATGCAATTAGCTTTATAATAGTTATGTGGTTGGCTGTATCTATAGTGGAAACTCCTTGTAATTTCAATTTAAAAATGTCAAATTTTGCCACGATATTACTTTATTCATCATGTCCTGACAGAAATCCGGAATTGTCATATAAATCTCAGAAAATATAGCAGCCCCAGAATCCCGGTTTCTCTTAGAAACCGGGATTCTCGTTATCTCACGAATGATTTGGTATTGCTATAGAGTATCAGTATTTTTATTTCAATAAAGTAAATAAAACCTGCAGGATTTTGAGTATTAGGTTTCGTTCTGATGCTTACTTCGAACAGATTTCTGCTCGTTCCGCTAAGCGATCGCTCCATGAGCAGTGTTAGCAAATCCATTAGAATCCAATAGGACTGCTATACAAACTATGAATTTAGAATTCACAGGTATGTAGAGACGTAGCAGTGCTACGTCTCTACATGAGTTTATCTAACAAATCAGTGGGCAGGAGGAGAATCGAACTCCTATGACCGCAAGGTCGCCACATTTTGAGTGTGGTGCGTCTACCAGTTTCGCCACCCGCCCTTGGGTGCAGTTTTAATATTATACTCTATTCTCGAATTTTGCAACAAATTCTGATATTCCTTGCTAGTTGCCCAACGATCAATTTCACGCGCGCGCAAAACTGGCACAGGATGAGTCAACTGGGCAGTTTGCGCTGCTTTAACCATTTCACCCAATTCTGTCTTGCTAATATCATCGTAGGCACGCGCTTGGGCAATAAAAGCATCCAAGTTAAGCTGATTGGCTAAAGTTGGCGAACCACCAGCCAGTTTCATCAAGACTGACATGACGACTTTGGGGTTTTGGGTTGCTAACAACGCGGCGCGATCGCAAGTAAACTCAGCACAGCGGACCCATTCCAAAAGTTGTGCTTGTATTGCTTGTGCAACAAATGCTCCAACATTGGGAATCACAGCAGCAGCTAAAATTAGCAAATTAACTGGGGTCAAGTAAACACTATGGTCACATTTGAGGTGCCCCAATTCATGGGCAATCACTGCCTGAATTTCCTCTGGTGTGAGCATATCAATCAAAGAGGTGTGCAGCACAATAAAAGGCTGCTTACCTCGCATAGCAAATGTATAAGCATTAGGAGCTGGATGCTGCCTGATATATAACTGAGGAGCCTCTATGTCCAAGATGCGACAAGCGTCTAACAACAATTCATGTACAGAAGGCAGTTGTTTTTCACTGACCAGAACACTAGATGCAATATTTTCTACATAGAAAACCTGCTCTGCCACTGGTCCCAACAGATTCCGCACAATCATGTCAACACCAGGTATTTGCTTGAGTGCTTTGGTAGCCTCTAGATCTAGTGGATGGCGAAAAGAGTCGGCTTTGAGACCAATGAGCTGAGTCTTTAACAAGGACATGGCGAAGCAAGCTGGAAAAACGTCATTGTGTGGAGCCGAATGTTATCAGCCCCACAAGCTCTAGTATAACGACAACAAAAAAACTATGTGAGAATGGATTCTTCAGGATGAGTAGTCTTCGGAACTAAGTCTGTTTCCGATTGAGCAGTCGGTGCGACATAAATACGCCGAATTTTTGCTCCTAACTGTTGCAGTTTTGTATCAAGTCGATCATAACCGCGATCAAGGTGACGCAATCCTTGAATTGTGGTTTGCCCATCTGCTGCCAGTCCAGCCAATACTAAGGCGGCGGCTGCCCTTAGGTCAGTCGCTAGTACAGGTGCACCTGACAAAAGAGGAACTCCGCGAACAAAGGCAGTGTTGCCTTTGACTCGAATGTCTGCTCCTAAACGATTCAACTCCGAGGCATGACGCAAACGATTCTCAAACACAGACTCGTTAATCAAGCTGTCACCCTCAGCCAAACTCAGCAAAGCCATAAACGGCGCTTGCATGTCTGTAGGAAAACCTGGATAGGGCAAAGTTTCTATATCCGCTGCTCTAAAGGTGTCTGCTCTCAGGATTTGCAAGCAGTTAGGGGAGTCTTCAATCACTGGCACTCCGATATCTCTGAGCTTAGCGATAATCGGCGTTAAGTGATCTGGCACCACTGGCGAGAGAGTCAGTTCTGAGCGAGTGATTGCCCCTGCTACTAAAAATGTTCCTGCCTCAATGCGATCAGGAATGATGGTGTAGTCAGTAGAATGCAGCTTAGGGACTCCATCAATTATGATTGTGCTCGTCCCTGCACCCCTAATCTTGGCTCCCATTGCAATGCAGAAGTTTGCCAAATCAACAACTTCTGGCTCGCGTGCAGCATTTTCAATTATGGTTTCGCCCTCTGCAAGGGTAGCCGCCATCATCAAGTTCTCTGTGGCTCCTACACTAGCAATATCCAGGTAAATCTTCGCACCTTTCAACCTACCGCTTCTGCCAGGAACATAAGCATGACATATCCCATGCTCAATCTGCACTTCGGCTCCCATTGCTTGCAGTCCTCGGACATGCAGGTCAACTGGTCTTGCTCCAATTGCACAACCACCTGGTAAAGGCATTTGTGCAACTCCAAGACGAGCCAGAATTGCGCCAATAGCAAAAAAACTTGCCCTTAATTGAGTAACCAATTCATAGGGAGCTTTGGATGTTTTAATTTCACTAGCATTAACGTCTATGATGTCATCTTGTCGCTGCAACTTCACACCCAAAGCCGACAAAACCTGACCCATCCGCTCCACGTCGGCCAATAATGGCACGTTGCGGATGCGACAATCGCCTGAACAAAGCAACGCTCCAGCCATGATTACCAGTGCTGAATTTTTTGCTCCGCTGATTTTTACATGACCTTGCAAAGGATGCCCACCCCATATTTGCAGAACTGAGGAGTCTGCTGCAGGTAAAGATTTGGCATCTGGTAAGCTGCAAGAAGGATTAATAAGCCTACCTCCAGAATAGAAGAGTAATTTATTTAAAATTAAAGTTTGGTTTAGATTCTACCGGAAAAATCCCATTTGTCCACAATTATTACAATATTACATCAGCTTTTCTTTACGTGCCTCCACCTAACGTTTAATTAGAGCTTGACAAAATTAAATATTTCAGTAATAATATGAAATGCCTAATAAACAAAAACACCAGCGGAACTGGCGGAATTGGCAGACGCGCTAGATTCAGGTTCTAGTGCCGCAAGGCTTCCGGGTTCAAGTCCCGGGTTCCGCACTTTATATAAATGTTGACCAGCTTACAAAATCCCTTAGTCAAACAAATTCGCAAACTCCACTCCGCTAAAGAGCGACATAAGCAGCAGCTTTTCTTACTAGAAGGAACACACCTATTAGAAGAAGCTTGTGCGGTCAATTATCCGTTAGCAACCGTATGTTGTACCCCACAATGGCAAACAAATCATTCCATCTTATGGGAACAAGCAATAGCACGAAGCGAACGGGTAGAAATTGTCAGTGAAGAAGTCTTAAGTGCGATCGCCACAACAGTACAACCAGATGGTGTTGTTGCAACAGCACAACGAAACCCTTCTTTCAAAGAAGTGCCATTTACAGGCATAGTACTAGTTTTAGAAACAGTGCAAGATCCCGGCAATCTCGGTACAATCATTCGTACTGCAACCGCAGCTAGTGCATCCGGATTATGGCTGAGTGCAGATAGTGCAGATTTGGACAATCCGAAAGTTTTACGTGCTTCCGCAGGACAGTGGTTTCGGTTACCAATGACAGTCAGTTCCGATTTAAAAACCACAGTACAGGCAGCCAAACAGGCAGGAATGCAGATAGTAGCAACCGCACCCAGCGCAACTTTAACTTATTGGCAAGTAGACTGGAGCAAACCAAGTTTAATTTTATTAGGTAATGAAGGTGCAGGTTTATCAGCAGAGCTAATGACCCTTGCTGATTTGCAAGTCAAAATTCCCACAGACCCAGAAGTGGAGTCTTTAAACGTGGCGATCTCCGCCGCTTTAATGTTGTACGAAGCTAAACGGCAAAGATCACTTCGCTAAAAGCTAAATGTGATGAATCAAATAGGACTGCTATTAAGTAAGAATTTATGCATGGGGATCAAAGCTGCTCCTATCGTTCTCAAAACAAGCAAGCGTTAAGAATTCTCTCAAAACGGTAAAATTTTGCAATCACTTAGTTATAACTGTGGAAAAATAATATTTAATGAGTTTATTGAGAGAGGTTATTGAGAGCAAATCTTTTTTTGTAACCTTTTGTTCTCTTTATTCTCAATAAATGCACTCTAAAGCACTCTAAAGCACTGCAGCTTTTCATTTAAATAACTGTATGATTATCCTTCTTAGATGTGAGGTAAGTAACACTCATAGCTTGTAAGGATAAAACGAGCTTAATTGAGTGCGCACTTAATTTAGTGTGGTCTGGTCAAGACTTACTAACAATTGGAGGGTATAAAATGGCAAATTCTAATAATCTAGTTACTAACTTGTGGCAAAACTTACAACGCAATTCTGTAAGTTGGGGGGCTTTGACACTATGGATATTGGGGTTAGTTGTAGTGTTAATAATGATGACAAAGTTTGCTAACGCTTAATACTACTTCAACAGTTCTGTACAACAGTAAGATAGCACCCAGTAAACAGTTATTCAGTAGAACTGTTTACTGTTTACTATTTATTGCTGCAGAAGACCTACATATGTTAGAAGAGAGTTTGCTTTGCGGGTACGCCACTCTTCTACTAGTTTGTGTACTTGAGTTGCAGACATTCGCCGCATCATTGCTTCATAAAGATATGCAGCATGAGCTGTTTCATCTTTGGCAATACTCAACATTCCTATCTTGAGCCTGCGAGCAATGGGATCGTCTTCAGGTAAGACATTCGCCATTCTGGCAAAGTCAACACTTGCATCTAACTCTAATATATACGTGCTACCCATAAATACATTCCAATCAATGGAATGAGATGTTAGCTGTTCTGGAGAATAGCCTTGGAAGTAATCTGCTAATAATGAGCTACGCTGTTGTTGTGATTGATGAACGTCTGTTGTAGTAGAGGAATTTTTGCAATCTCTAACTGTTTTATTAAGCTGTTTCAAGGCGTGAGCAAAAATTTTCCCGTGCTTTGCTTCGTCAGTAGCGTGTGTTGCCAATCTTTTTGCAAGCCAAATATCACCTTCTGTTGCTGCACGATCGCCAAGTGCTGCCAAAAAAGGAGCAGAATCAGACTCTACGAGTTCGAATGTCGCGAGAATATTGGGGCGAGTTTTGGGATCGCGGATTTGAGCCGCAAAATAATACGCAACTGCACCAGAACCTGCCAAGTGCTTGACATAAGTCAACAAGTCCATCTGCGATTCCTAGTGACTATGAGGAGTTTACATTGTTCATACTAATGATGATTGTGATTCAAGCTGCTTGATATGATACAGTGCGTCTGTGTTCGCAGAAGTTTTGCTAAACCAATTCACACTTTCACCTGACGACGCTTAATAGGATTCATCCAGATTTCTAAACGACTAAACGCTTGGGAGGACAGCAGTGTGAGGCATAAGTAAATCACAGCAACAGTTCCATAAATTTCAAATGCCCGATAGTTTTCTGCGACGATCAGCTGTCCATTGCGGAACAATTCTTGAAATCCGATGATTGTCACTAAACTTGTATCCTTCAACATCGCGATAAACTCATTGCCTAAAGGAGGAAGCATTCGCCGCAAAGCTTGAGGAAAAATCACATAGCGCATTGTTTGCGTGGAACTTAAACCTAAGGCTTGTGCAGCTTCTGACTGACCTACTTCAATAGATTGAATCCCAGCACGGATAATTTCTGCAAGATAAGCAGCACTATTCAAACTTAAGGCAAGAACAGCGGCAACAAACCTTTCAATCGAGAAAGTAAAACCAAGTTCTTGGGCTAAAGCCGGGATGCCAAAGTAAACCATAAAAATCTGCACTAGCAACGGCGTGCCTCGAAAAAAATCTATGTACACCCTAGCCACCCAACTGATAAGTTTAACTTTAGAAAGGCGTGCAATTCCTAGTAATGAACCTCCAGTTAAACCCAGTATCATCGAAAGTACTGTTAATTGCAGAGTCACCAATGCTCCGCGCAGTAAAGTAGGCAACGACTGTAAAATGACCCCAATTGAGGTGAATATCAAAGGTCTACCAACTTGGTTAGCTTCTTGCTGAAATGGGAGTTTTTCTGGTAGTTGGGGTGGCTTAGCCTTAAACCATTTTTCATAAATTTGGGTATAGGTACCATTTTCTAGCACTTTTGTTAACCCTTGGTTTATGAGTGCTAGGTTAGGTGAATTTTTAGTGGTAGCGATACCATAAAACTCCTCTGTCAGAAGTGGCTGCACCAATTTAATTCCTTGAAGGTTACCCGTATTCATTGCGTATAAGGTTACTGGTGCATCACTAATGACCGCATCTACATTTCTGTTGATCAATTCCTGAAGTGCTAAAGGTGTAGAATCAAAACTGCGAATTTGTACGCCAGGAATAGTTTTAGCCTTGAGAAAACCAGTTGTACCAAGTTGTACTGCAATTTTTTTATTTTTGAGACTCTCAAAACCAGTAATATCTTGATTGTCATCACGGATTGCGATCGCCAAACCCGATTTAAAATAAGGGCGTGAGAAGGAAACAGCTTTAGCTCGTTCTTCTGTGATAGTAATCGAACTAATGGCTGCATCTATAGTTTTCGCTTGTAATGCTGGAATAATGCCATCAAAAGGGATACTTTGAAAATTGGGTTTAAACCCAGCTGCATTGGCGATCGCATTCATCAAATCAATTGAAAAACCTTGTAACTGATTCCCTTGTCCTAGAAACTCAAAAGGTGGATACGCGGGTTCAGTTGCTACCTTTAGCGTTTTTTCAACACCAGCAGCACTATGATGAGTATTACAACCACCTAGAAACAGCAAACAGCACAAAGCAATAGCTAAACTAACGCGTAACCAACGGATAATATACAACCTCGCCATATAATATTCTCTCTTCTTCTTTTATTTCTCTTTTGCACCTGAGCAGTTTGTTAACTATCAACGTTTTATAATTCGGTGTGAAAATTGTTTTGTATTAATCCTTATTGCAGAATAAAAATTAAGAAAAAATTAAAATTAACTTACACTTTAAATGCATAGCTCTAACCCTGCCATAATCTTTGAAAACATTGAAAAAAACTTTGGTTCTCTCAAAGTTCTTAAAGGAATCAGTGGTGAAATCAACCGTGGCGAAGTCGTTGCAGTCATTGGTTCTTCTGGGTGTGGTAAAAGTACTCTACTACGCTGCTTCAACCGTTTAGAAACCATTAATGGTGGCCGTTTGGTCGTCAACGATATTCCTCTACACCAACGTAAATTCAGTAGTCAGCAACTACGGCAGTTACGGACACAGGTGGGCATGGTATTCCAGCAATTTAACCTGTTTCCACATCTGAGTGTGCTAGACAATCTCACGCTTGCTCAGCAAAAAGTCCTAGGCAAATCTCTACAAGAAAGTGTACAAATGGCAGAGTTTTATCTAGACAAAGTGGGAGTATTTGACAAAGCACGTGCTTACCCCGAACAACTTTCCGGTGGACAAAAGCAACGAGTAGCCATTGCCCGCAGCCTATGCATGAACCCTCAAATCATGTTATTTGATGAGCCAACTAGCGCCCTAGATCCAGAGCTTGTAGGTGAAGTATTGCATGTGATGCAGAAATTGGCAACAGAGGGGATGACAATGGTTGTTGTCACCCATGAGATGCAATTTGCTCGTGAAGTCGCCAATCGGGTGATATTTATGGACAACGGAATTGTGGCAGAACAAGGTCCAGCTTATGAGGTTCTCTCACACCCTCAAAGCGATCGCCTACGTGCCTTTCTCAGTCGTCTCAACATTTATTAATTCGACATTAAACACAGCAGCAAATGACTGTGCAATGCGATTGCGAACTTCGTTTGTAGTGATGCTAGGAATCCATTGAGCTAAACTACCTACAGGTTTGTCAGCAATGCCGCAGGGTACAATCCGTTCAAATCCTGTCATATCGGGGCAAACGTTGAGTGCAAAGCCGTGCATGGTAATCCAACGACTGACTTTTATACCAATAGCAGCAACTTTACACCCCTCCAACCAAACACCTGTAAAAGGTGGAATACGCTCTCCCTGTAAACCATAGGATTTTAGTGTGTTAATCAGAACTTCTTCTAGTTGTCGCAAATACCAATGAAGGTCTTGGCGATAACGTCGTAGATTCAAAATTGGATACCCCACTATTTGACCAGGACAATGGTAAGTGACTTCCCCACCTCGTTCAATTTTGAACACATCATACTCACTTTGCTCAGGATCAAATTTTAGAAATGCTGGGTTGCTTCCCTGCTTCAAAGTATAGACAGGTGGATGCTCTAGCAAGATCAATACATCATTGAGGCTGGGGTTGTTGACGCGTTCAGCAAGTAGCGATTGTTGCCATGTAAGAGCCTCTTGGTACTTCACTACTCCTTGGTTATATAGCAAAACTTGGTGTTGATGCGAAGAAGTATTAAGAAGCATGCAAAGAACTTTAAAATTGAATGTAGTGTAGGATACAAGTAATTCATGAGCAAATGTCAAGCTATGCAAAGGATTCTAAAGGAAAATCAAAGGAGTTGGTTTTACAAAATACAAAGTGCTAGTTTGAATATATAAATTCAATGGTGTTGGGAGGAATTCTCTGCAATAACCATCGTGCCAAAAACATAGAAACCAATGCACGCTGCAATGACGCCTAACTAGTTGTTTTGATGAAATACCAGATACACTTCTAAGAGGATGTGTTTTCTCTATGAAAAGAGAGCTGAGTCTAATTCTGGAGAAGAAAAAAGCTAACGATGTCTGCATGAGTATGCAATTATCGTGTCAGGGGCATCTTAGCTGGAGAGAACTCTTAAGTGAAAAAGCTCAGTTTCAGGGCGTTTAGGGTAGGCAGACCAGTAGTCTGTTCAGATTAGTTTCTTATTTTTTCTGGCAGCTGAGAATGACCTAAACACAACTCCTTTCTTCCAAACGAAATACGATAATTTAAACATTGAGCGGGAGAGTTTACATGAAGCTTGTCATCCACGGCAAAAATATTGAAATCACCGATGCAATCCGCGAGTATGTGCAGCAAAAAATTGAGAAGGCGGTGAATCATTTTCAAAACATCACAAATGAGGTGGATGTGCATCTGAGCGTAGCTCGCAACCCCCGGATTAATCCTAAGCAGGCGGCAGAAGTGACTATTTATGCCAATGGCAATGTTATCCGTGCTGAGGAAAGTAGCGAGAACCTCTATGCCAGTATAGACCTAGTTGCAGATAAAATAGCTCGTCAACTACGTAAATATAAAGAACGGCTTCACGAGAAGAAAACTCAAGCCCAACCAACATTCGAAGGTGTTGTCCCACAAGAAGTGGTCACAGATTTAATTGGCGATCGCACTCCCGAACTCCCCAACGAAGTCGTGCGCACCAAATATTTTGCTATGCCACCGATGACCATTGCCGAAGCCCTAGAACAGCTGCAACTGGTGGGACATGATTTTTATATGTTCCGCAATCGTGACACTGGTGAGATTAACGTCATTTACGAACGTAACCACGGTGGCTATGGTGTCATTCTGCCTCGCAACGGGAATGGTCATACAAATGGCAACGGCAAAGCAGAACACCATAATATTGTCATGCCGGAAAAGTCCTATCAAAACCATAAGTAGTGGTTCATCGCATTACATTGTGAGGGGTGGTGAGAGTTTGTCATAAGCACAAAGCGTGCTGACTACGAACCCCGCAAAACTCATACAACGGGAGCAACCCCTAAATGGGATCAGTAGTGCGTTCGCTTCGCGAACGCACTACAAAATAAATATGCCAAATTAGGATGCTCCCAATGCAACAGACCAGTAGTGGTCTATCACATTCACTGTGAGGGGTGATGAAAGTTTGTAATAAGCACTTTAGTGCTGGAAAGTGAGCACTGTTTCAACTAACACTAAGCTGTTGCAGGGTTTTTAGTGCTTCTTCGACATGACCTTTGAAGTTAAACATCGAGTCGAAGATGTAGCGCACAACTCCCTGCTGGTCTATCACATAAGTGATGCGACCCGGAATTAAACCAAACGCTGTGGTCGCTCCATAGAGCTTTCGCACTTGGTTCCCTGTGTCACTTAAAAGGGTAAATGGCAGCTGATACTTAGCTGCAAATTTTTGATGAGATTCTGGTGAGTCGCCACTCACACCGATAACTTCTGCGCCAGTTGTTTTAAACACTTCATATTGATCGCGAAAAGCACAAGATTCAGCGGTGCATCCAGGAGTGTCGTCCTTCGGGTAAAAGTAGAGGACGACTGCTTTGCCGCGAAAATCTCTCAGACTAACTGGTGAGTTGCTTTGTGAAGTTAATGTAAAGTCGGGAGCCGTATCTCCAACCTTAATTGCCATTTTTTTATCCTCAATTAAACTGTTATTGTATGGGTGGTATTTAACTATCAAACCCCTAATACTATTTCACAAAATTCCCGATAAAAATCCCCTCCTTATCTCCTTCCCCTATCCTCCCTATAACCCCTCCCCTCCCTCTCCTTCTTTCCCCCCTCCTTCTCCTCCTCTCCTCTCTTCTTTTCCCACCTCTCCTTTCTCTATCCCT
>JAJPJF010000123.1 GCA_021324415.1 Nostocales cyanobacterium Centralia_MAG_434 | reverse complement strand
ATCAATACTCCTAACGGTTTCGTTGTGGCAGCACCTAATGAAAATAACGATATTACTGCCAATGCATTCAATGGTGCTGGTGGTGTAATTAAAATCAACGCGCTTGGTATTTATAACTTTAATCAACGTAGTCTAGCAGACTTAGAGACATTACTAGGAACTACAGATCCTAGTAAACTAGACCCGCAAAAGCTACCAACAAACGATATTACAGCAATATCTCTGACGAATCCTACTTTAAGCGGTCAAGTTAATATTATTACACCTGATATTGACCCAACTCGTGGTTTAGCTACCCTACCCACAGTCACTAAACAAGCCTCCAAGCCAATTTCCTCAAGCTGTGCCGCTTTTAATGAAGCCAATGGTGGCAGTAGCTTTACCATTACTGGGAGCGGTGGTTTGCCCCCTAGTCCCAACGAACCCCTCACAGGTGACGCACTTTGGACAGATGCTCGCCTAAGTGTTACTACAGCACAACAACATCATCACAAAACACATGCTGCTAAAGCCAAACCACAACCGGTTGCAATTATCCCCGCAACTGGTTGGGCGTTCAACGATAAAGGCGAAGTAACGCTGATTTCCACTGCGACCAACGCCACCTCTGCAAATACTCCTACTAGTTGCCCAGTAAGGTGAAAAAGCCGATTGCATGATTGCACTGCTCAAAGAGTGCGATCGCCTTCATGACTAATTGGCTCCCACTCCTCCTTCTAGGTGCAAGGCTGCTAAGGCACTTGCCAAGAAATAAAATCCCAGCCGAGGGATAAACCTATAAAAATGGGGCAGGCTTTATACAACAACTAGTTAGTGAGAACATCAAAGGAATAAACCAAGAAGCCTGCCCCATTTTTCATGGCAGATGCGACGCCTTCGCTTGTTAATTCATAAATCCAGACAGATATCCGTTCTAATAAGGCGCTTGATTTTATTTTGATGGATCTCCCTAATACCGTGAGTACCCTTCAATCCCAATCCCATTTGAACTTTTCAAATCGCTTTGGATTTTGGGCAGTATACTTAACTGTGTTTTGAATATTTCTATGGCCCAACCAGTCCTGAATGTCTGCAGTTGGCACTCCCTGGTTAGCAAGATAATACCCGCAGCTGTGCCGCAGCATGTGAGGATGTGCTTTAATTCTTAGCCCCGCGTCTGCCGCGGCTCTTTCAATTATTTTGCTGATGCCATCTGGTGTAATATGCTCACCCCTCTCATTGGGAAATACAAAATAACTTTTAGGGTACAATTCCCTGACCTTAATTAATGCTTCCACCTCGTCGGGTTGCAGCTGGTGCGTGCCGTCGTTACTATTTTTAGCACGGCTGATGCTAATCTCCGCCTCTTCTAGCATAATTGCATCCCATTTTAGCTCAGCAGCTTCAGACGCTCTTAGCCCGTGACGAAACATCAATAATATCAAACAGCGATCGCGTTCCTTGTGCCGACCTCTATTTCCCGCGGCTGATATAAGCTGGTAGACCTCTTTTGTAGTAAGATATTCACGGCTTCTATAGGCTTTATTTTTTCTGCGGGTGAGCATGGAGGTTTTCGACAACCAAAAAAGAACTGTCCTAAAAATAGTTGTAATTCTGACAGTTGAAAACCGTAGAAAGCCGATTATTTCGTTGCACAAGTTTCTGATTAACTTCTGCTTATACAGCTCGCCAGCTGTCTTTCACGCAAAAACCCCTTTTCAGCTTTTATTCATAAGTCTGGTTAATGATGGTCGTGATTGAGCAATCGCGGCGTTGTCAATGCTGTCTCCACTGGGGAAAGACAGCAGTCAATACGAGAGTACAGACAAGGATATAGATCGGGAAATTGTTCAAAGCTAGTAACGGGAATTTCTGATGATGAAGCAGTTTCAATCTTGCTAGCTAAAGTTTTTTTTTCAAAACTGGTATCGACTCAATTGAAAGGTTTTCTAGTAGAATAGCAAGCATACCTTCATCAAAAGCTCGTTGAAACACATCTTGATTGCCTGAATTTTTGTAACCTAATCCATCATAAAATCCTTTAGCAAACTCAATTGCTGCCCTGTCTTGTATTAGGCTATTCATGCCAATTACATAATTAATATATTGGCTAATTGCCTCAGCTGGTTTTTCTGAATAACAAGTGTTAAGTAGTACACATTTAACGTAATCAGCGTGCAACTTAAACAGATATGCTAAACCTTCCGGTGCAACTGGCTTATTGTTTTCCCCATCATCTTCTAAGAGCAAGCTACCATCTTTTTCACAATGTCCACATAAATGAACGATTTGAGGTTGTTCTTCCGCGATGGCTCTGCGAATATCTTTTGGATGTATAGCGGTTCTAACTTTAATTTCAAATAAATCTCGATTGGAGGCTCGTCGTATAGCTTCTTCAATTTCTCGAATCTCTTTATCTAAGCGCAGACCGTGGGGAATAGCTGCTAAAATTAAAATTGTTATGAGCACAGAGTTGCTAGTTACCAAGGCTTCAGCAGCATTAACAGCCCTATTATTCATATTTTTAATTACCTTTGCGTTCTTCCCTAATACCAAGTTTTCAGCAGAAATGTTACCACCAAACATTAAGATTCCTTCATTCCCAGTACCGATATTCATAAAAACTCCTTATTTGGTTTTCAAGTTAGAAAATTATTGAAATTGACTAAGAAAGGCCGAAGGGAAGAATTTCTTTTGATGTGCTCTATACCATAAGGATCACAAGCCCCTAAATTTATTTATGAAAAAACAAGAAAATATGTATTTTGAGATGCAAAGTGCTCTTAAATACTGCATCCTTGCTTGCTAAATCCCTTAAATTTATTTATAGGGATTCCTTCTACTCTCTAACTTGAAAGTGGGGAGTGGGGAAAATACCACTTTCATGGCAAGGCTCGTGAAACTTGTTTCATTGGGACTGCCTTCTTAACATTTTTTCCTCTGACTGAAAGCTCTCATTAAATACTGCTTTTGCTTTCTCTCCTACTGATAAATTCGTAGCATTTATCGAGCCACCAGAAACTATTAAGCCATGATTTAATAATGCTGATTTTGTTTCTTTGAAGTCTGAGGTATCAATTTTTTTGCTATCCAAAAATTTTAATAAACCGTCTATAATTCTGCGTTCAATAACTCTCATATACATTTCTTGATCAAGTTTCTGAAAATATCGATGATACTGATTGTTAAAACTTATCCTCTCACGTAAGCTGGTAGTTGCTCCGTAGTTAAAAGCAGGATTAGATTTAATCTCCTTTTGTTTCTCCTTTCTCTGTGATTCATTTGCTTGAGAATTACTCCATTCTTGAAAAGGAGATATTAGTGAAGCTATGCCAAAGTAAATCGTTGTCAATGCAGTTTTTAAAGCGATTTTTCGGATATCCTCAGAAGATGGTTTTGATTTTATAGTATCAAACTGACGGTAATATTGAGATAAAGGTGTGAGTAAGTAATAATTTGCATCTACGAATAAACTATGTTGAATTTTTGTAAATCTGAGAAAGATCGAAAAAACAAGTTCACCCTTCCAGTGCTTAACTTGTATACACCTATAATGTCGAATGATATGGTTATTTTTATCAATTAAAGATTTAACAAAAGCATTATCTACCCTAGTAATTGGTCGCATAAATGGGTCGGGAAGAAATTCTTTACGATCTCGAATTTCTTGACCACTGACATATAATTTATCTTCAATACTCAACCCACTCAATTCAAGTTCATTGATTTTCTCACTAATATAATCGTATAATTCACTAACTTGAAATGGAAGAGGTTTCATAACACTTCCCATCTCTTCCTTGCCTTTACTAATATCTATAGCAAATGACCATCCATTAATGTAAATACCAGAGCCAACAAAGGGTGAAAATCCTCCGTATATAATGACGTTCGCATCCTGTGTATTGGCTATTGCTTCAAGGGCTTTTTCTATCCCTGAATTTATCTGCGAATTTAGAAAATCAGGATTAAAATTCCCCTTTAAAAGATGTTTACCCACTATATCATAAAGACTTGTACGCTCATGCAAAAATACGATTCTCCATGCAATCATATAAAGAATTGAGATAGTAATGAAACAATGCAATGGGGAAATAAACTGAAAAAAACCGTATAAAAATGTCGCAACTAGCAAGAAAAATAAAATCCATAAACGACTATCTCGGTCTTGTCTCCTCTTCTTAGCTAAAAGACAACTCTTGAGAACAGTGGGAAGATCAATTCCGTGAGAAAGACCTATAACTATATAATCTTCCTCAAAAAACTCTTTAATAAGTTGGTCACAGAAGTTTTCATCAATTTGAACGGCTGCACACAAATAACGTGTGGGTTCTGTTCTTCTTTGTTCCATATTTCTTGATTTTTCAGTAGATAGATAAATTAATTAGTCATTTTTACTAGATTCAATAACTTATATAGATGCAAGCAAAAGCTACTTATGCAGTAAGTTTACAGAATACAGAATATAGCAAGAGCTAAAAAATTAAATGTGGTTAAACTACTGCTACACATAGAAGGTAGTGATAATAGCTGTTATCAATACCTTAGGGAGATCCAAAAAATAAAATGTCCAACCGTACTCGTTAATCGGTGTGCAGACACGTTGATAGTGTAGGGGCCCAGCCTTCCAGGCTGGGCGACGGTTGGACATTTTATTACTGGTAAGTGCCTTAGTTCCCCACACTTGGAAGAGCGGTTGGCCCATTGGGCCAGTGCCTGCATGCAATCGCCTATCTTTTTGCTATAATTTCCAGAAGAAATAAAAGCCCCGCAAAATGCTTAATGCAGGGCTTTTGAATTGTGACCAAACTACTTGAGTAAGAAATCTTACTTGAAATCACTTATAGGGGATTTCTCTAAGGTTTTGTTGCCAATTTGGCAGGAATTAAGTTTTTTTTAACTACCAAAGCTTCGCTCCTTCATTAAAGCTTTTGGTGGTAGGACAAGATCGCCTAACCCATACCTTCCCAAGTAACCATTTTTCTGTAAATGTCTAGGTGGGTGTCCACCGAGATAAGCTTCAATATGCATGATGCATGCGTATGCAAAATGACGAAACTCCAAAAATTCACCTATTCGACTTTCCGTTTTTCCGCTTTCCGCTGTAGTAGCCACTCACCTAGAAGCTCTTCGAGCAGATCACTGACAGGACGCGGCGTCCGCCTCCTCAACTGTTTTCTTTCTTCTGCTAAAGCATCTTGCACTTCCAGCAGCATATCCAAGGGAATATAGGCGGATACCTGAGTATAGTTCGGATTGCTACGGCGGCCGCGAGGGCGTCCTGGCCCACGTTTTTCCTCTTCGGCGAGCACATCCGTTTTAGGAAGCGGCGTCTGTTTTGCCTTCTGCTCGACCATCGCTGGCTCTTGGTGATCAGCAGAAATACCCTGCCCTTGTTCTTCCACAACAACGGGAGGTATGACAGGGTTAGCGTCTGTAATTTCTGTGTCTGGGGTTAGTTCCTCCGGTTCCTCCATCCGCTGTTCGCGCAGGGTGCGAAGACCAGCGAAGCGGCCACCCGTTTTCTTTTCCTGTGCCATTATGCGAGTATCTCCTTTCCAAGCTCCTCATACCCAGCCCAGGCAGCCTCCGCTCTGGGGTCGGGGTAATCTCTAACGATGACGCCTTCGAGTGGCGCTCTTTCAAAGGCAACCAGTCGTTTAATCTCTGCCTGAAAAACCGGAATATTTTCAGCCTGCAGCATTTCCCTCGCCTCTTTTCCCGCCTGGCTCGGCGCTGGTGGAATAATCGTCAGCAAGACTTTGAAATTGGCATTCATTTGTTGCAGGACATCGACCGTTCGCAGGAGGGCATCCAGATCCAAGCCTTTAGGCGTGGTGGGCAGAATCAGCAACTCGCAGGAGTCGGCAAGTTCTTGTAGGTCTTCTTTGGTGGGCCGGGCCTGGGTATCAATGACGATATGTTCAAATTGACGGATGTATTTAGCCATTTGAACATCACTAACGACTTTGAAAGGAAGTTTACCCGGCTTTGCCCAGGTCATTGCCGAACGGTTTTGATCGCCATCAACAAGCAGCGTTTCCTTGTTCTGGTGAAGATATGCCGCCAGATGAACCGCCGTAGTTGTCTTCCCTACCCCGCCTTTAAAGCTTGCAACGGTGATAATCACTATCTGCTCCTTGTACACCCATCAGGGTTTTTGACGTTTTAGCCTTTTATAGTACCGCAATAGCAGAATTATACTATTCCAGAAATGTGATGTTCCACACAACCAGATTTTCAGATTTACGAGTTTTTGATATTTTGCGTATGCAAAAATATGAAACACTAAAAACTCAAAGACCTGAAATAGCACTCTAGCAAAATGTTGAAACAGTGAAACGTCAGATAGGAGAAAGTGTATTCCATTAGCAGCCTACGAGACAACTGTTCTTGCAGACGTTGCAATCGAGGAGTGACATTTTGCGTATGCAGAATATCAAAAATGCAAAACACCAATATGCTGATGCAGCAAAATTTTGATTTTTCTTTTTCCAGAACGAATCGCACTTGCAGCTATCTCGGCTCAACGCTAGAAAGGGTTTCTGGCTCGTCTGTTGTCTAAGTTTTGATTAATGCCTGGGCGTTTCTAATTCAAAAGGGACGAAATTTCGATACTTTAAGGGGTCTAGTCCACGAAATGCGTGTTTCGTGTATTCAACTATAGGTAGAAAAAAATGAAGATAAACGGCAACGGTCAAGGCAAGATTTTAACTCAGGAGGAATTGCAGCGATTATTCACCGAGGGGTTGTTAACACCACGGGTAAAACGCTGTTCGCCATTTGCCTTTTTACTGGTTGTCGTGTTAGTGAAGCCCTAGCACTCCAGACAACTGACGTCAGGGGTGGAACCATCACTTTTAGAAAGTCTACCACCAAAGGGAAACTCAAAACTCGTGTTGTAGACATTCAGCCAGCGCTTGCGGCATTTTTATCTGAATACCAACCAAAGGCTGGTCCGCTGTTTCCAGGTCGGAGAGGGATAAGCGAGCGCCTTACCCGATATGCAGCAGATAAAATTTTGCAGCAGGCGTGCGATCGCATTGGATTGGTCGGTGTCAGTACCCACTCGTTTAGACGCACAGCACTAACCATAATGTCTAGTGCTGGTGTTCCCTTGCGCCATATCCAAGAAATCAGCGGTCACAATGACTTGGGGACATTGCAGCGATATTTGGAAGTAACACCAGAGCAACGTAAAAAAGCTGTTTCTGTAATTAACTTTTGATTTCTTCAAGGATGAATCACCCCAACAACCGAAAACACCCGCCTTCTAGCTCATTCTGAAAGGGGTGTTTTTGGTTCGGCATTAATTGGCTGATATCAAAGCTGATAGCAAGATGACTAAGTCAAAGTGGCAAGCCTTGGACTGACGACCACTCTTTCAATGGATGGTAAATTTAATTTTTATAATAGTTGCAAATACCCTGAAACAACTGTTCAGCTATAGTGCCAGCAATAGGCATTTTTAGGACTTTCCATTCATCGTTGCCACTTACCTTTCTAGTAGAACCATCCTCTTTTAAGTATGTGGTTTGAAGATCACGCCATTTCTTGTCATTACAAGAGAATTCTCTGACGGCAAAGTACCCTATTAAACCATCATCTGGCTGCTGATAGATCACAAATAAAGATGATTGAGCATTTGTTTTGTTATGTATGATTGAATCACGATCTACAAAAAACCTTGCTCCTCCTGATTGTGCAGCAGACGAAGACATCAAAACCCAATCGTTGGCTTGTGCTACGAATGGAAAGGAAACAATACTAGTGGCAGACAATATTGCTGCTAATGCTTGACCAAATCTCGAACAAAAATTCATTGTTAAAATTCCCCTAATTAATTTGGATTACAAGCATTCTTAGAATTATTCAGCGAGCGCAGCATTTCCCCGACAGATTGCCAAGCTTTAATTGTCTTATCTCCTATTGGAATCGTTTGAGTATTTCCGGTTAGGGATGTAGTGCGGATATAGACTTTAATGGGTTCAGAAGTACTTAATGCTTCCCTAAGTTCTGGACTAATCAAAAACACGTCTTCGCCCTTTTTTTGTAAATCGAAAACTTGTCGATTTACCTTAACCGAGAGTGCCTGAGAGTCAACAGATTCATTTTTACCATTAACAATGACATATTGCTTGGCTTTGATACCTTCTTGTGACCAGACACTAATTACACCCCTCTCTGCCACTTTGCCGTTTACGAATCCCTTGTTGTAGTCATGATCAAACACAACAATGAGTTCTTTCTCAGTAAATTTATCACGAGCAATTACAGGAGTTGACCAGCGAATCTGTCGCCATTTAGTACTCTCAGTATCAAAAATAGGCAGTGAGGGGAAAAGGTTGGAGTATTTTACGGAGTTAGATGTACTACTTACATTTAAGCATGATGTATTTTTCGTGTTAACAGAATCGCCAATGGCAATGTTCATGCTACCCGTAACTATGGCTAGAGCAACAATCGTTGTCAAAAAACCTGCTTTTATCATTTACCCGTATTAATTAACACTTATAGAAGTATATTTCATCAAGCAACGATAAGTGTAAAGTGATACTAAAGAAAAATGAAGAGGAGATTCAACAGGCAATCGCACAGAGGGGAGTAATTGCAATTGCACCAGAGGTAAACATATTCATGTCGCTGTCAATTAAGCGATTGCTTATTGATTGGTGACGACTAGCAAAGGGGAGTTATTGCAATTGGGTTATTGCATTTGCAATTAGCAGTACGTTTGGCACTACCAGATTCCCCGAGGCGGGAAAGTGGTTTTTGAAGAAAGGCAATTGGAATGCGATCACTCCTCCTGTATCAGTAAGCAGATGATAGACCTTTGCAATTTCGATTGGGAGAGCGACCACTTTACCCTCTCCCAGATCAACGAACTACCTGACCTACCCTCCGAGTTACCACACGATGCGGATTCAATTGCTTGGATACTAGAGCCTGGAGACAAAGATCAATTTACACTGAAATACTGTGCTCCATTTCTGCTTTCGATATAATTCAACAAAGAAACCAACCAAGTCGTTGTGAATGAGTTAGATGAATTTTATGACGGCGATAGTTCATATTTAGGATGGATAACCGTTAATAGTTATTTTGCAGAATAGTGCGATTGCAGTTGACCTTGCTATTATTCCTTGGTCAACCGCTTTAAAGATTATCTCGAACCGCATTTTCGTCGCTACCAATCTTACTTTCGTAGCTTACAAGATACTTGTACTCTAGACCTTGGCGCACAGAAAATTTTATCTTTTCATTCGGCAAATCCCACACATAAGAAATCATACCTGCGTCTTTTAAAACGTCGTCTACTTGAGGTTGTCCATATTTTTGAGAAAAGCCTTTGATTACAGATTTCTCGTCTACATCTTTTGAAAACAAATGAACAAGAGAAAGCTTATTTTTCAGAAAGAGATAGCAAGTAGTAAACCTCATGCTTCCGACAGTCCAATCGGATGTATATTTGGTTTCGTAAGGACTAACCGACACCTGTGAATCTCTAACCGGACAATTACTATCCCCCTTTACTAGATGAATCGGAGATTTCTTTTCCAATTCCGCTGGGGTCATTCCCCACTTTGTAAATTGCCAATCCGCTTTAGCTGGCGTGGTTACAAGAAGAATAGAGGCGATCACTAGTAAAGATTGCTTAATGTTACGCATATGGCTTCATGTTTTTGCTGTATGTACAAATTAATACATTTTTGTGACGAATATTCTGTAAATTCATCAAAGGTTTACTTGCTGGACAAGGGGTCTTTATAAAAAGCAACGAGGTGAAGGCATTGCAATAACCCTGTGCTTCCGAAGCAAAAAACCCGATCTAATTGATCGGGGTTCCGCATTTGTAATTGCAATTGACTGATCAATTACCGCCGCTGCGTCTATTACCGCTTATAGGTACTTCTAAAGGGATGGCTTATACCCTATTATTTTATACATCCCTTTCTTCAAAATTATTTTTTCATTCGGAAATTGAAAACTCTCTGGGTGAAATCGAAAAAAGATGGCTTTTTTATCTGATGGAATCCTGCGTATTTTTGAAATTGCACTAAAGTAATCCTCTTGCGCCTGAAAGAATTCTTCAAAAAGCGCTTCTGTATCCACAAACTGCCTAATATAGGTGATTATATTTGAATCTAAGCAAGAGTTAAGTTGCTCAGACTGTTTAAGCGGCGTAGCCTGATTTTAATTACTTTTTCTATTGTAATCTTTTTCTATCCATCCGTCTTCGCTATAGTCAGTGTACTTCCCTACATACCCAATTGTAAGAAAAACTAGATGATTAAACAAAACAGTGACTTGATTAGATAACTTGTGATACGTCTCAAATTTTTCAGTATCCAAAACATATCCATGAGCAGCACTATTACGAACATTTTTCCAAGCTTCTACCAATTTTTTATCTAATAAACCTTTCTCTATCAAATTTCTCAATCGATCCATAGCACTTACAGAACTTACAGACTTTATCTGACCTAGAAAACCTGTTAATCTTTTTCTCAAACTATTATCAAGATTCAATGGTCCAATTACACTTTGAATAAGTGAGATTTGTGATTGGAGGTTGTTAGACTCATCATCTGACTCATCATCTAAAGAGGCTTGTTTCTCTGATACTTTTTTCAAAGGTTCTATTGTTAGCAAACTCTCTACAGCAACAGAAAGCGTCAACATCTCAGATTCTAAGCATACTGTTCTCGCTTCGATAATACGCGCAATCCACCCTGAGATAGGATGCAAAACTCTTTCAGAGTATTGGAGGATATATTGTAAATAATTCTCATAAAGCTTCCAAATATCTTCCGTGATGTCTAGTTGTTCAAAACGTATTGGAGGTAGTAATTTTGTCTTATTGTTTTTATTTAATAAAGGTCGAATACGTATAGTTCTTTGAGTGCTTTGATTAAGTTCAAGCGTAGACCATGTTATTAAATCACCAAGTACAAACTGTAAAGCCTCACAAATTCTAGTTTCTAAAAAGGCTGGTAGCTCCTCACAATCAGAATTTACTTTGAGAATTGTAAAATCATCTTGATGCTTGATTAAAAATTCGTAGCCACAAGCCCAAAAATGTGTAGTAGATACAAAACGAAAACATTCTGATTCTTCTTCTATTTTTGTTAAAATATTATGAGGAATGTTGATGTGTCCACATAACTGTAGACACATGGAAGCCTTTTCGTTAGATAACAGTTGAATAGTGTAAGAGATTTCATTTAGTTGGGCTACTAATGTTACTAGATTGTTTTTAAACCTTCTCTCGCTTATTAAAACTCTTGTACTTGCCCATTCTCTACCTTGAAAATCAATAGCAGATAGACAAAAATATTGAGATTCTGGTACTATCTTTCCTATTCCTGCACTTTTGTCGCTTATTACTGTTACACTTCCTTGTTTCTCACCAAGTTCTTCAATATGTTCAAGCAATGATTCCCAACTATTCTCCTTAAAACAAGATAATTCTAGTTCTAACTGTCCTTCAGAAGTTCGAATAATTGAGCCTGAGCCTTGATATATTTTTTGTGAATTTATTAATTCTTTTCTCAGACTTATTTGAGGACAGTTAATGTGCAGAGATGTATCAAAAAATTCAGACAATTTTTGAGAAAGCATAGAGAATTCAAGTAGTACTACAGTATGTAATGTACTCTAGTATTTTTCCACTGGCAACTGCGTTTACCTTGAGGACAATAGACTGCTTTAAGCCATCCATTCCCCGAAATAGCAGAAACGTGGAACGAGTCGGGAAACAAACTCCACTCTGAATGATGAATTTAGGAGAAACGTTTCTCCTAACCCAAAAATCCTTGTGCTCTAATGGTTTGAGTTACCCGTTTTACGTTATAGCAGGAACGTGGAATACTCAAAAATGATGATTGAACAACGATGAATCACATTATGAACCAAAAACACCCGCCTTCTGGGTCATCCTAAAGGGGGTGTTTTTTTGACATAAAAATCTCATCCTCCTTTCTTTTTGAATTCTACTGGTGTCATAATCTACTTAAATTCATGATTAGGATTGACAAATATTCATTGTCTTATTGGTAAAATTCTTGCCCTAGATTGGGCTTTGTCTACGGTAACTAAAGCACCCTGCATTAGTTCTTCTTCAAACTGGCGTAAAGCAGAAATTACAAGATTTTCAATACTGTTCGGTAAAATATCTTGAGTTCGTACTTGAATGACACTGGGTGTTTCTACTCCCGTTGCTGCTAATAGAGAACCAAAATCTAAATCGTGAGTCAAGACAATGTATCCTTTGGCTCTTGCCCACTCCATAATTACCCTGTCTTTTTCACGGGGGTCACCGACACTAGACCAGTGAACAGCTTCAATATCGTATTTCTCGAAAACCTTTACCCAATCTGGGGACAGGTTCATGTCAATCAATATTTTCATCAGGACACTGCGGTGGACGGGTTTCCCGGCATAAAGCAAGTGTCCGGTGCTGTCAAAAGAGGGACTTCAATTTCTTCTGCTCGCCAAGCAGCATAGGCAAGCGCTTCATATATATCTGCTTGTTCTAAGTAGGGATATGCGGCGAGGATGTCATTGAAGGTATGTCCTGATGCCATTAAACCAACGATTGTACCAACGGTAACGCGCATCCCCCGAATGCAAGGTTTACCACCCATTACTTCTGGATTGCGGGTAATTCTGGTGAGGTTTTGCATAGCTATTTTTCCTTTTTTTCATGCTACCTAAAGGCGGACACCCTTATCCAGTTTTACTTACTGAGCCGCTCAAAGTAAGCGTTCCGACCGTATTTGTCCGAATAACGAGAAATTAATACTTTGAGCCACCTGTTCCACGAAAATACTCATCTGTGTAGGACAAGCCTAGAACGCCCTCAGATCGTGGGTCAAACAGTGTTTCATTCTTCATCACCAAGATCGCACTCTTAGCCTACATATACTTCGCGCACGCATTACTCTTAGCAGGACACCAATCGGCGGCAGTTGCTCAGATTTAGTCACCAACAAGAACAATCGTTTGTTGTAATTATCACTACCAATCATTTCCAGATAGCACTGTAACTGTTGTGGTGTTGCTTTTTGAATCGCTTGATAGTGTCTCAACGCTTGTTGACCATCTATTTCATTGACCACATCATAAATATTAGGAGTATAAACACAATAAACAATAAACTTATAACTAGTCATCACCAGGTTCGTGTGATGAATGAATTTGTAGCTGTAACTTATCTGCATTTTACTCCCGTATTGGTTAGCTGACAGCCCTCCCTTGCAAGGCAGAAGGCAGGAGGCAGAAGGTGGAAGGTGGATGTGACGGTTTATACGAGAATGGAATGCCTTTTGTTGCCTGCCCTGTCTTGCCCATAAAGGGTCCAAGCCCACGGATTCATCCGTAACAAAAAATAAAATCTGTTGCGAGACGCGCAGCGCGAGCGTCCTGGGCGTCCGATTTTGAATCCCACGTTTTCAAGCGTGGGAACATAGCTGCCTTCTGCCCTTGTACTTCTGCCTTCTCAAAAACTCAAGCACAAAATCTTAGTCAGGCTAGAATCCAAAAATTGCTCACAACCTCGCGAAACGAACGAAAGACTTGTGTATTTTTATCTGGAGATAGGTTTTTTTGTATACTATGGTCTTTTAAGAATTAGTTCAATCTATCACTCGATTGACTTTATGTAATTTTTTCTTGTATATAAAATCACAGAATATTTGAAAATTTTTCAGTTTTATAACTGGTTTTGACTGTTTATTGTCTATCCCTCTTTTAAGGGGCAAAAGGCTACTTGGTACACTACATCCTAAGAACGTTGATTGCGCCGCTAGAACGCCTGATTCTCGTCAGTAAGCGCAGAACCCTATTTAGCTAATTTGGAACTTTATTTAGGAAGATGGCACTTAGTGACACCGACCCTAACATTACCCCGCATCGCTTTTATAAGCTATGGCGGTCGTTATAGATAATTTTTCCTCCACCTTTTGATGCGTTCTTCAGCTGCCAGTGATACACACTCTTGAATCGCTTGGATGTAAACCTTTGCCGCTTCTGCGTGTGCCTCTACCGCCAAACTGTATACTTCTGTGGAGTTTTGCCCCTCTGTCAGTGATTGGGCATAAAAGAGTGATTCTTGGGCGTACTGCTGTATAATATGACCACATGCTTCAAGACGATGACCGTGTTGCCGTGCCGCTTGGTCGTCGTGCTTTTGTAAGCGCTGTCCAAAACCTACTACTAATGCCCCATGCTTGATCGTTAGTAATGCGTGTTGAACAGCTAACTGTGCGTTATGGTCAGAGACTTTGTGCATAGCGTTCTTCTTCCTGGGTTAGCTACCAAGGTAGTTTCAAATCCTTCAGTTCAAACCGGCAATAGGTATTATCTGAGGATTAAATTTGTTTAAGGCAAAGATAGAATGATACGGTTGCGGCGTCCCTTGTAGCATCCGTGCAAGAATTTACGCGCTTGCCCAAAAAACAGACACAGCAAGCCTTTTAACAACCGTTAAACATTGCCTAGTTTATATTCTTTTAGGTAACGTCAAAAAACCTTTTAACGAAATAATCAGGGTTTGAGCTTATTTAAAAGGTACTAGCCAGGTTCTGTTTTAGCATCCTTGCAAGAATAACTTGGACAAACCTTTTTTGGGATATCTGTCTGTTGCACACGTTGAATCGTTCGGCGACGAAGGTTTGTCCAAGTTATTTAGACATAACCCCTTAGGCAAAGTTTTTCCAGCGCGTAAGTTTCAGTACGATTGCTACCACAACCCCGTAACCCAAGTTGCTAGTAATAACTCAGATTGCTAGTTATTGATTTAGGTGCTCGCAAAGAGTCGAAAAACTATTAAGGAGCGAAATGCTGTCCCCCATTCCAACAAAGGGCATTTTGTTGTAATGCACACTCAAAACGGGTCCTCATCGATGGGGAGACCCTGCAAGCTTGCCCCTAAATAATCCGCAACTATGAAGTTATTGCTGAGCTTAATCCCCATTGATCATCTAGCTATTAGAGAGACTCAAGAGAATCAATGGGTGATCACGCTCATGGAAAATCTACAAAAAAACTTAAGTCATTTTCCGTGAATTTTTCCTATACCGCTTAGACTTAGCAGCTTCTTTGGCTTTGCGCTTGTGCTTCTCCAAGGGCGTTTCAAAGTGACGATGTTTCTTCATATCGCTAAAAATCCCGGCTTTGGAGACTTCGCGCTTAAATCGACGTAGGGCTGACTCAATTCCTTCGTTTTCGCCTACAGCTAT
>JAJPJF010000378.1 GCA_021324415.1 Nostocales cyanobacterium Centralia_MAG_434 | reverse complement strand
TATATCATAGTAGCTGAAGCTACACAATCGTTACACGGGACTTAAAAGTCCTTACCGACTTATCCCCACGTCTAAAGCCGGGGGCTTGCGTCTCGTTTTTTGGTCAGCAAAAGCTGACTCGATGAGAAATTTTCCTTTTTCGTCAAAAAATCCGGAATCTTTTTGAGAGAGCAGAATATACAAATAACAGATATAAATATCGCCCAAATGTATTTTTGTTATGAGACTATTAAGCCTCGTCTGTTAAAGACGATTGCAAGTATCAGTGCAATTTAAAACCTGAATCCTCATTAGCGTAGGAAAAGATTATCTCAGGGCATTCGAGTATTGAAATTTTTCAAGTATATTGCAGCAAAAATCGCCGAATACTGGATGCCGATGCATCTTTGCGGTGATAACAATCACAGGTACTCATGACCATGATCCTATTCTGAGAATAGGTCGATTGGGAGAATGACTCATAACTGAACTCTAGCCGAGTCATTAATAGGGAACACACTAATTGCCGATAGTCTTGAGGAAAAGACTGTCGGCTTTTTGTATGCACGTGGGAAAGAGCAAGAAAAAGTAATCACTGCTAACCAATAAAATTTCCCCACAGCCTGTTGGTAACTTGACAGGTAGCCTGCCAGAGTCACTACCAAGTGTGGGGAGGGTAGGATTAAATTGATGTAGTATACTCGAGAATTTTTTTCCTTGTCTTTATCCTACTTGCACCGAAGATAGAAGAAGGTGTAGCACACACCACTTTGTATACAGTTGATATCAAGACATAGCTTGAATGATGTAATCAAAGTAGGGAGCGGCTTCTAAAACATCTTCTGCTTGCAGTAAGTCAAGAGCAGCTTTTTTCAGACAGTTAATTGCTTCTACCATTCCGGGGACGGGAACGCCTAGAGAGTTGTACATTTCCCGTACACCAATCAAGCCAATGCTTTCAATTGGCTCCTTATCACCGGAAAGTACTCCGTAAGTAATTAGCCGTAAATACCAGCCAAAATCACGGACACATAGAGCACGCTGACGTTCTCCGTATGCATTGCCCCCTGGTGAAATAAAGTCAGGACGCTTCTGCCAAAGCTGTTTAGTAGCTTGTTGAACTATCTTTTTTTCATTTTCAGCCAGAGTGGTAGCAATTCTGACTCGCTGTTCACCAGTTTGCAAAAAGTCTTTGATATTTTTGAGCTCGCCACTGCTGGGATAACGCAGTTCGTCGTCGGCTTTGAGAATAACTTGGCTTACTACAGTCATGATTATCGCAATAACATGAATATTATTAGCTAGTTTAACGAGTCTTGTAGACACAAAGAAAGAGGGTGGCACTTTTATTCAACAAGACTGTTGACCTATGTTAGAGTCAACAGTCAACTGTTAACAGTGACCAACTACAACGAGTATTTATGCACTTTCAACTCACTTTGACTAATGACTGAAACAGTTTGGCAACAGGGTAAATTAATTGAAATTACAATCACAGCCTTAAGTGATACAGGAGATGGTGTAGGGCGTTGGGATGAACGTGTTGTGTTTGTACCAGATGCTGTCCCAGGCGATCAGATTCTTGTCCGCCTCATACATGTCAAACCCAATTATGCCCATGGCAGGATAACAAAATTGTTACAATCATCACCACACCGCATTCAACCAAACTGTATTGTGGCTGACAAATGTGGTGGTTGCCAGTGGCAGCATATTGATTATGAGTACCAGCTACAGGCAAAGCGTAATCAAGTCATTCAGGCTTTAGAACATATTGGTGGTTTTGTGCAACCGCCAGTAGATCCAGTATTAGCAGCTCCTTCATCTTTGGGTTATCGTAACAAAGCCACTTATCCTTTGGGTAAGTCTCGTACTGGACAAGTGCAAGCTGGCTACTACCAAAAAGGTAGTCATCAATTGATTAATCTTAATCAATGTCCGGTGCAAGATGCGCGATTAAATCCATTATTAACAGAAGTCAAACAAGATATCCAACAACGAGGTTGGCAAATCTATGATGAACAGCGTCACACAGGTCTTATACGCCATCTTAGTTTACGCATTGGTCGTCGTACAGGAGAAATGTTGCTGACTTTGATTGTAAAGGACTGGAATTTATCGGAAATTCAAGAACAAGCTCATATCTGGTTAGAGCGCTATCCTCAGTTAGTGGGAGTATCATTAAACTACAACCCCAATCGCACCAATGCTATTTTTGGAAACCAAACTCGGTGTATAGCTGGAGTTCCTTACTTGAGAGAGCAATTTGCTGGAATAGAATTTCAAGTGCGACCGGATACGTTTTTCCAAGTTTATACTGAGACAGCAGAGGCATTATTAAAAGTTATTGAGTCAGAACTAGATTTGCAAGGAGATGAGGTTCTACTAGACACCTATTGTGGTATAGGAACATTAACTTTGCCTCTAGCCAAACAAGTCTCTTTTGCTACGGGGATAGAATTACAACCAGCAGCGGTAGAACAAGCAATTTTAAGTGCCCAATTTAATCGTATTTTTAATGTAAATTTTATTACTGGTAGAGTAGAAAAAATACTTCCAGAAATGGAGATAAAACCAGATGTTGTTTTACTTGATCCTCCAAGAAAAGGATGCGATCGCAGCGTTATTGATGCTTTATTAAAAGCAAAACCACCACGTATAGTTTATGTCAGTTGTAAAGCCGCAACTCTGGCACGTGACTTAAAATTATTTTGTCAAGACGAAGTATATAAACTCACACGGTTACAACCTGCTGATTTTTTCCCTCACACTGCTCATGTGGAAACTGCCGCATTTCTTGTGTTATCACATTAGGGTAGAGGTACTGAATTCTTTACAAAAACTCAAATAAGAAATTTATAGTCGGGTGCATAGTAAAAATGCTAAAGTTGAATTAAGCTAAAAATATAAATCCTTTGGTTTACAAAAATTGAAGTTGCATGAGCTGTTCAACAACTTGAACTGGGTTATTTATATTGCAAGTCGGCAAACAAAAGAGTATGAGAATACTCTACTCCGTACTATCTAAGTCAAAGCATCTTTAAATTTTAGTTGTTAACTGCTTGGGCAGTTTCAGTCTTGCCGTTTTACACGCAAACTACCCACTCTAAATGAATTTTTCGTAGAGAGCTCATGCTCCCTAGCGTTTTCAAAATTTAGTTGTAAAGACGCAAGTTTGAAGGCAACACGATCACCTCAGTTTTCATCAGGGTGCCTGTGACAACAAACTGATGTCTAGCTAACTCTGAAAGCTACGGGGTTTCTCTTGTGATTACCATTTCGCTTCGTCCAGTAGGACGCAATTGGGGCACAATTAGTTTTGCCTCAACTCTATACTTATGTCCGATTTTAGACTTGCTATTGGCAGAAGTTCCAGCACAATTGCAAGCAGAGCTGCGTTTAGGACTTCAAGAAGCCCTAGTCAATGCAGCAAAACATGGCAATAATCTTGACCCTGGGAAAAGAGTTGTAGTTCGTTTTTCCTTGATAGATACTCAATATTGGTGGATAATATCCGACCAAGGCAGCGGTTTTAGTCGTTCACCCACTGCTTGTGATACCGATCCTACAGCATACCTCCCACCTGATGAGGCTGAAAGCGGTCGGGGTTTGAGTATTCTTCATCAAATTTTCGATCAGGTGGAATGGAATAGAAAAGGCACAGAGTTAAGGCTTTGCAAACAGTTGGAAAATCGACCTCGGCTAGCATTGCGAAGATGAACAGGGAATGGGGAAGAGGGAGTAGAGAATTATTCTGATCTACTCCCCACTCACTACTTCCCTTTACTCCCATGAGTCGGACAGGGTGGCGCACAAATAGAATGATCCAGCCAGCCGATTGCTTGCTGAAGTCTTGGTAGTGCTTCTTGTGGTTCGTCTTTAAGGAGAAACACAACAGCAGCAGCTACTTGCTCACAAGCGCGAACTTTGCGGTTAGACTTGAGGCGATGCCAATCGTTAGGAGAAATGCTCAACCTTTCCATCAGAGCTTGAGCGAGTTCAAGGGTACTAAATTCATTTAATTGACTAGCTTTATGAAGCTGAGTTGATTCAGACATGATAATATTAAGTCCTTTGTTCTTTGTTCCTGATTATTTGTCTTTTGTAACTAAGTGATCAATGGAAAACGACTTTTGGCAGGTTCACATTTTATCTTAGTTGACAACTTGTAAATGAAGCCGCCTAAACAACCGTTTGATCCATCTGATGAAGAAAATCAGGCACAAGATTTTGCACAAGAATTATTAGAACTAGAACGATCTCTCCTTTCACTGAGAGAACGCTACATTCAAGTGCAAGCAGATAAGTCCCGTAAAGTGGAATTACAAAAGCGTTTAAAAAAACTGCGTTATAACCAGCAACCAGAGATGAAGGTTGAGCTAAAGCAAATTAAGCAGCAGTTGGAAGTTTTAGAACTTAACTTAGAAAGTCAATTATTTTCTTGGGGTAGTCTCAAAGAACCTTTTTGGCAAGCCATCCGGTTTGGTGGATTGGGCGTTATCATAGGCTGGATATTAAAGTCTTTAGCTGGGTAATATGGTAAATCGACGGATTGTAGAAGTATTGCGAAATGGTCAACCTGATGAGTTGCTGACAGTCCAAGGTTGGGTTCGGACAAAGCGGGAGTTAAAAGGGTTTACTTTTATTGAAGTCAATGACGGTTCATCCTTGACTAGTTTGCAAGTAGTGCTCAATCAGGATTTACCAGACTATGACAAGACCATAAAGAAGCTGAATACAGGTGCTGCGGTGGAAGTGTCTGGAGTTTTGGTAGCTTCTGTGGGCAAAGGACAACGAATTGAGTTGAAAGCCGAGATGGTGAAAGTTCACGGGGAAGCTGATCCCGAAACTTATCCTTTGCAGAAAAAGCGCCATTCCTTTGAATTTTTGCGGAGTATCGGACATTTGCGGGCACGTACCAACTCCTTTGGTGCTGTTTTCCGTGTGAGAAATGCTGTAGCCGTTGCTATTCACCAATTCTTTCAAGAAAGAGGTTTTCTGTGGGTACACACTCCTATCATCACAGCAAGTGATTGTGAAGGTGCAGGGGAACTTTTTAGTGTGACCAGTTTAGACCTCAAGAATATTCCGCGCACACCAACTCAATCTGTAGACTATAGCAAAGACTTTTTCGGTAAACCAACGTACTTAACAGTAAGTGGTCAGTTGGAAGCAGAAGTGATGGCAATGGCTTTTAGCAATGTCTACACTTTTGGTCCTACCTTTCGTGCAGAAAACTCTAATACATCTCGTCATTTGGCAGAATTTTGGATGATAGAGCCAGAAATG
Organism: Nostocales cyanobacterium Centralia_MAG_434; assembly: GCA_021324415.1. Taxonomy (GTDB): domain Bacteria; phylum Cyanobacteriota; class Cyanobacteriia; order Cyanobacteriales; family Nostocaceae; genus JAJPJF01. The sequence goes on along the minus strand of JAJPJF010000378.1, from coordinate 949 downwards.
GCTTTTTGTGACCTTGAAGGGGATGTAGATTTAGCTGAAGCGTTTCTCAAGCATATTTTTAAATATGTGATGGAAACTTGTTCAGAAGATATGGAGTTTTTCAATCAGCGTATTGATAACTCTGTCTTGGCGACGGCGGACAACATTATTAATCAGCAATTTGAGCGCATAACTTACACACAGGCGATCGCTTTTTTAGAAAAAGCCGATGTCAAGTTTGAATATCCTGTGAGTTGGGGTTTAGATTTACACTCAGAACACGAACGTTATCTTTGTGAACAACTTTTCCAAAAGCCTGTAGTTGTTACTCATTACCCTACCAAAATCAAGGCATTTTACATGCGTTTAGATGACGATGAAAAAACCGTTGCCGCAATGGATATTCTTGCACCTAAAATTGGTGAAATTATCGGTGGTTCTCAACGAGAAGAACGTCTAGACGTCTTAGAACGCCGTATCTTAGATCAAGGGATGAAGCCAGAAGATTTGTGGTGGTATCTCGACTTACGTCGCTATGGTACTGTCCCTCATGCCGGTTTTGGCTTGGGTTTTGAACGACTTGTACAATTTATCACAGGAATGGGAAATATCCGTGATGTGATTCCTTTTCCAAGAACACCGGAAAATGCAGAGTTTTAGCAAGGGAAATAGCCTCGAGGTTACCTAAAGCTATTTTTGTTACAGCTAATACCACTACTGCTTAGTAGCATGGTCAAACGTCACAAGAAAGCTGTTTTGAGCTAGCTCTCAGAAAAACAGCCTTCTAGATTCAAAAAGCCTTGGTTTATCTCAATGAACTGAGAGTGAAGAATTAGGAATTGACAGTTAGGAGGGAATAATTTACTCCTAACTCCTAAACGCCAGTTGCTACAACGGGGGGAACCCCAACGGACAGTTCGCTCAAGTCGGGAGACCCGCCCACGCGACTGTCCTCCGCAACGCACTGGCT
>JAJPJF010000110.1 GCA_021324415.1 Nostocales cyanobacterium Centralia_MAG_434 | reverse complement strand
CGACTTTCTCCTGATGCTAGCCAGGCGCTTTTAAAGTCAACCCGTTCTGCACCCAAACAAACTGCTAATCAGCGTCTCTCTTTGATGAGAGACTTTAAGCTAGATGAGACACAACTATCTAAAATCACTCAGCCTGTCTTACTAATTGCTAGTAGAGATGATCGACTTTTACCTTCAGAGGAAGAAGCACAGAAGTTATCTAACATTTTCCCAAATTCTCAGGTAATAATTCTACCTCATAGTGGTCATGCTTGTTTAGTTGAAGCCGATATTAATCTCTATAAAATTTTGTTATCAACTCAATTTACAATGGCCTAATGTACATAAGTCTATAACCATCATCCTGAATTAAATGTGTGTGAGTGCTAATCTGCCTTGCAAAACACTAATTTACAAACCTTAGGCAGAGTTTAAATTCGTTAGTTTTGCTTATCATCAGCAATGATTGATAAGTGAGGAAGCTGGATGAAAATAGGAATATCCGCGCTTTGGGAAAAGGTGCAGAACATGATTAACAACTTTATTGTTCTGCTACCTAATATTGTACTGGGGTTGCTTGTTTTTATCATTTTTGTATGTATTGGCAGAGCAATCAAAAGAACAGTAAAACGCTTGACAAGCCATCATCGCTATGCTCGCAATCTGGGAATGGTTCTGGGGCGCTTAGCACAGGGGCTTACTGTTTTGGTGGGCCTGTTTATCTCCTTGTCTATTGTCATTCCCTCCCTCAAAGCAGGAGATTTAGTACAACTATTAGGAATTAGCGGAGTCGCAATTGGTTTTGCTTTTCGCGACATTTTACAAAATTTTTTGGCTGGTGTTTTAATTCTGTTAACTGAACCGTTCCAGATTGATGACCAGATTGTCTTTAAGGGTTTTGAGGGTACGGTAGAAAATATCCAAACACGCGCTACAACCATTAGAACCTATGATGGTCGTCGGATCGTGATTCCTAATTCTGATCTGTTTACCAATTCGGTAACTGTGAACACTGCCTTTGAAAATCGCCGTTTGGAGTATGATGTTGGCGTTGGCTATGGTGATGATCTTGAAGTGACAAAGCAGTTAATACTAGAAGCTATATCCAGTGTAGATACTGTTCTTAAAGACCCTGGTCCTGATGTACTGGTAATAGAACTTGCAGAAAGCTCTGTTAATATCCGTGCTCGTTGGTGGATCAAACCGCCACGTAGAGCAGATGCTTTGAATTCACGAGATCAGGTACTTTCTGCAATCAAGCGCAAACTCGTGGAAAACGGCATTGACTTGCCCTTTCCCACCAGACAAATTTTGTTTCATGACCAAACAGAACAAACGGATGGCGATCGTTCCCGTCAGCGTGAAGGTTGGCCTGCAGGTAAAAATGAAGTTCCCAAGTCTCGTAGCATGAGTGGCTCTCTAAGACAATTGGCTCAAAAACAGGATGGTAATAGCAAGGTAGTAGAGACGTAGCAATGCTACGTCTCTACACACCCGCGAATCACAAATTCATACTTTGATTCAGCAACGCCAAAAATCTTTATATCTTAAGAAAGATGCAAGAATAGTAACCCCTTGAAAAGCTAGAATTAGCAGTCAATAAGCATTTACAATGGCGCACATTTTACTAGTGGATGATGAAGCACCTCTACGAGAAAGCCTCACTTACACACTGCAAAAAGAAGGCTACACAGTGACAACAGCAGCAGATGGGCATAGTGCTATCAAACAGTTCCACAAAGAAGTACCAGATGTAATTTTGCTTGACCTCATGCTGCCAGAAGTTGACGGCATGGAGGTCTGTTGGCGCATTCGAGCTTTTTCTGATGTTCCCATTGTCATGCTTACAGCGAAAGATCAAGATATTGATAAAATTTGGGGCTTAGAAGCAGGAGCAGATGATTATATCACCAAGCCATTCAACACTAGCGAACTGTTGGCACGCATCAAAGCAGTGTTACGTTCTCGTTCTGGGGAGCCACCTTCATGAAGAGTTGGTGGACTTTCATTAGAAGATTGAATTCTATTCATGCCAGACTCCTAGCTACGTATCTACTGCTAACAGCATTAGGAACTTCTCTCATGGCAAGTTATATCCTGTGGTCGTTCTATACATACTTTATGCAGACACGACAAGCAGACATGGAGAACTGGACAACTGCTTTAAGTGAGAGCGCAGCAGATGCTTTAGAAGAAAAGAATCTTCATCGAGTGGATCTGCTAGTGCAACGGTATGGCGCACCAGAAACTGTGACACTTCGCATTTTTAATCAAAAAGGTCAGATGATCGCTACCTCTGACCCAGAGGGGGACAAACGTGTCCCAGACTGGTACAGCGTTCCGGGAATGAAGGAAGCTTTGCACAATCATCCTGTACAAGGGGTAGCCAAGGGGGTTTTATCAACTGAAGATCGCCTTTTCATTGCTAGACCAATTTTGCGTAATGGTCGATTATTGGGTGTGCTGCGAATGTCTATCACTTTGGATCAGCTTCAGCGACAGTTTATTAGGGTGATTTGGAGCGTTCTGGGGACCCTAACGCTGACAATATTGCTATGTGCGCTGATCAGTGCTCGTTTGGCTCGCAGTCTTTCCAAGCCAATTGAAACTATGCGAAACTTTGCGATTCGCTTGGGTAGTGGTCAATTTGGTGACAAGCTGATTCTTAGCGAGAATAATGAGTTAGACCAACTAGCGGTAGAGCTAAACCGCATGAGTGAACGGTTAGCCTCACTGGATCAAGAGCGTAGGGCTTTTCTAGCAAATGTTTCTCATGAACTGCGCACACCCATCAGCAATGTTCAGGTAACGTTGGATGCACTCAAAAGTGGCGCAGACGAAGAGCCTGAATTGCGCGATCGCTTTTTCCAAACTATCGAAAATGAAATCAAACGTTTATCACGCCTGATTCATGACCTGCTGGATCTAGGACGCCTGGAAGCAGGAGTTACTCAACTCGAAAAACAGACTATCTCACTGGGCAGTTTGATTAACCGTGCTGTTGGTGCGGTAGAAACTCGAATGCAAGCTAAGGGTATATCTGCACGAGTAAATATAGTTGACATAACACTACACGGTGACCCAGAGCGGCTATTACAGGCTATTTTAAATGTGCTGGACAATGCTATCAAACACTCACTACCCAATTCCCAGGTTTTTATTTCAGGGTATAAGCAGGAGAAAATAGCAGTTGTGAAAATTCAAGACCAGGGTTCAGGTATTAGTGAGAATGATTTACCCCGCATTTTTGAACAATTTTATACAACAGATCCCTCTCGCAAGGGCAGTGGTAGTGGACTAGGTTTGGCGATCGCTAAGCGCATTATCGAAGCTCATCGGGGTAGCATCACAGCTAGCAGCATTGCCAATCAGGGGTCAACTTTTACGATTTATTTACCCATGAAAACCAGAACAGAGCCAACTAATACTGTTTCAGTATAAATTAGTAAATCAATCAATAATCCGATTTGAAGATAAATATAAGTATTTTTTGGGTAAATTTTCTATAGAAAATAAAGAATAAAATATATATTCTAAATATTAGTTGAATAGTCAATTTTTCAATGAATTAGGAATTGAATATTCAGCAGTAAAAGCTTTAATGTAAACCTGAGAGAGCTTTCAAATCATGTTACGTGAAAACCTAAAATCCGAGTTGTTTACAGAGTTATCTCACAAACAACAGCAATTTGTTGCAGGTGGTGCTCCTACATTTGGTGTTATTGGTGATTTTTCTATAAATCTTGGCCCCCCACTCCCAGGAACTGCTGGTCCTCTTGGTCCTTTTGGTCCTTTTGGTCCTCTTGGTCCTCTTCCACCTCTTGGTCTTCCACTTCTTTAACCAACCAAAGGCAGAGGGCAAGAAAAGAGGCGATTCTTGTGATGCGCCCGAGACCATAAGAGTCACAAGACCCTAAATGGATTTATGAAAAAGTTAGACATCTCCAGAAACTAGATATCAACTCAACCTACACAATGGTTTTTGATTCATTTTCGGAGATGTCTACTAATTTGCTTGACTTTAAGTAAGAAGGGTGTGGGGTATAGGGTGTAGGGTGTAGGGTGTAGGGTGTAGGGTATCCCCATCAATGAATTGAGGGGATTTCATTTATGAATAAATTTTTTGTTTTCTCCATAAAT
>JAJPJF010000219.1 GCA_021324415.1 Nostocales cyanobacterium Centralia_MAG_434 | reverse complement strand
TAAAATCTAATCAGAGCCTATATGCCTTGCTATGACTGGATTCTAAATTTTTGAGCCTTTCTATAAAATGGCTATTTTAAGGTCGTACCATAAAACCAACGCAAGAGTCATAAAAATAAGACTCAAATTTTCAACCGTAGATGGAGCGGGAATTTCCAGCTTGATTTTCTAATAGAATGGCTGAAACCTAGGTTTTTGGTAAAAGCCTTATTTTACAAGGATTTTGAATTATTCTCTATCAAGAGTGATATAAGAGGGATACTTAAAAGCCTTGTCATTACCTATATCTATTGATATATACATATATGCAATTCATATCTAAACTAATAAACGCTTATATATATCAAAAAATATATAACATTTATATGAACATATTAAATGTCAGATTATATCTTGTTTTTTAAGAAAAAGTCTCATGATGAACTTTTAAGGCTCTTCAGTAGTTGTTATGCTAAATATTGATTTGCCAAGCTTCAAGCCTTTTTCAATCAAGTCTTTCAGAGTTTTTGTTAGTCAAATCTACAAATGATATCTCTTGTAAGCCTTACCAGCAGGGAGCCTTAGCCAAGTTCATTGAAAATTAGCATAGTATGTACTGAAGAGCCACTTTTAATACCTATTAAAAGACTTATGTGTCAACAACTCTCAACTAGATGTCAATTCCTACCTTTTTTAGTTATGCTTAAGAAGTTTGTGGAGCAAAACATACATTGACATTGCTATAGTTGGTTGCTGCACAATTAGAAAATATTAGGATAATTCCCTAAGAATCTGCCAAAATTGCTATATTTCTTGCTCTAAGATTAACCATTAATCTAACTGCATAGGAAAAAAACAGTTGCTCTATGGACTTTGTATGTCCTTTTATTCTCAAATAAAGCAGTTTTTGTTTGATCGCACTTTACCAACAAGTGATCATCATCACGAGCGTTTGAATAACGCCGCCTTAGCCGTACTTTCCTCGGATGCGCTCTCCTCAGTTGCATAAGCCACTGAGGAAATTCTCAAAGTTTTAGTGCTCACAGTCAGCGCAGTTATCGGTGCCTCTATTTGGATTACGAAAAGATTTCTAGAAGGCTTACCATCCGTTCATTTAAGCGAGTGTATACAATCCGCTAGAATGCCCGTATTATCTACTTTTTGAGCAATAGGGTTGTAGATCAGTTCTCCTGCTGTGGCAAGCGATTGCCCAAAGGGCAGTGGGCTAAAGCCCAATCGCTCTCCTGGAGTCTAGAAGCGTCGCCCCAAACCCTTATTCTTTCGTCAACTTACAAAAGTTTTCGGTCTACTGACTGTGGCAATCACAGCAAGTGGCATTTTATTTTTTGGAGCTCCCTTAACTTTCAAGAAACACTTGACGTAAAGCTTATGTAGCAAGGGTTGGAGAGGATGGAGCATTTTGCGGATCTGGAGAAATGGGGACAAGTTCAAGACCAAGAGCATGAGCTTTTTTCTTGAGATTGTTTAGGACTTGCTGTTGGTATTTCTGCTCATAATAATCCATGCCAGGGTCAGAATAAAGTCCTTTAGTTGTCCACATACGGTAGAACATACGTGCCAGTTTATGGGCAGTAGCGGTTATCGCTTTGGGTGCCCCCAAACGAGAGCGTAAGCGGCGATAAAAAGCACCGAGAGCAGAACGGCTTTGGGTCAGGGAAAAAGCCGCCATCCGGAAAGCATTGGCTGCACGATTAATAACTGGACGAGTTTTGGAGCTTTTAACTTTACCACCAGTAATTTTTTGACCGGGACATAAACCCAGCCAAGAGGTGAAGTGCTTAACAGTAGGGAAGCGTTCTGGATCAAGTCCGACTTCGGACAAAATTGTTTGTACAGTTAAAGCATCAAGACCATCAATCAGGGTGAAGTCTACACCTGCAATGCGGTAGATATATTTATGTAAATCAAATGGTGGGTGGTTTGCAGTTGGCTTTTTTCTTCGTTTTTTGATTGTTGTAGGAGGTTTATCTAAAGTCTTTGGTTCAAAAGATGCTAAACATTGTTCAATTTCTGCGTCGAGAGCAGCAATCTCTTTTTGGTAAACCTCATAAAGTGAAAATTCTTGCTTGAGAACAAACAAATGTTCCGCACGGTAATCACCTGTTAATGCTTGGGCAATTTCTGCCGCACTGCTTTTAATTCGTGGGTCTTTGAGGGATGCTAAAACTAATGGGTTACGTTCGCCAGCAACGATTGCTTTGATAATTGTTATTCCTGTCAGACCAGTAATATCGCTAATCACCTTGTGTAGATGTAGATTCATTTGAATCAATGCTTTTTGGATTCGTTGTACATGGGTACTAGCGTTTTTGATTAAACTGTCTCTTTGACGGATATAACTACGTAGTACGCAAATTTGGTCTTCCGGCCGGAATGAACCAGATAATAGCCCATATGTGTGCAATTGTTGCAACCACTGGCAATCGTTGACATCAGTTTTCCGTCCTGGTACAGTTTTGACATAGTGAGCGTTTACCAATTTTACTTCAAGACCACGATTCTCCAAAATCTGGAATACTGGAATCCAATAGACTCCTGTTGCCTCCATTGCCACGGTTGTCACTCCACACTCAATCAACCAATCAGCCATTGCCATTAAATCCGGGGTAAAGCACCCAAACCGACGTACATTTTTTTGTGCCTTTTCAATTGGAACGCATACCCAATGTTCAGCACCACCCAAGTCAATACCAGCTGCGTTGTGGTTAATTTGTTCTAGATGAGATGAGACTTTTTTCTTGTTTACAGGCTGATTAGTTTTTTGATTTGATGGCAATTTCATTTTGGCAATCCTGATATAATTGTCTAAAAGTGTCCAGACCTGGGGATACATTCATTCAGATAATCTTTCAAACGGGATAGGAAGTACTTCCTTCACCAATGTCGTAGTCATAAAGCCCCAGAACCATGCTCCTAAACAGGCAAAGCTGCACTATTGAAACCTCGGTTTTAACTGTCAGGACACTTTAAATGTACTTGCTAATCGGTCACCTATTGACTGTTTCTTTCATTCGTAGCGGGTGGTGTGCCGCCAGTGCGCCTGCTCCTAAGAAACACATCCCATCGCAATAAAGTTGGTAGGGACGTAACGCTTTAAATTGGCTAGAATTTTTCATTGCAATTATCACGCTTTATTCTCAAGAAACAGAG
>JAJPJF010000146.1 GCA_021324415.1 Nostocales cyanobacterium Centralia_MAG_434 | reverse complement strand
TCTACCTTACTCCGGTATTTTACACTTACATGGAAACATGGCGTAAACAGCTTGGTCATCCCAAGTTTCCCCGTCTCTTCTTTCGCCGGAAGGTCAAGAAACACTCTGGATAGCTTCCTGTCTACGGGTCTTCGGTGAATGCCTAGCTTTCACAACCATTTGGATAACGAGCAACCCTGGAGTTTTATTATTGCTACAAGGGATAATCAAGCAGAATTCAACGCGAGCTATCACCTCGTACTCGTAAAACCATAGACAATTTTGTCTTTTCCGGGAGTTGGAACCAACCTTCACCGTTAATCTGTTAAGGTTGATGTGTACAAGGCAAATCTTCTCTAGGCGTCAATTGTCTAATTATGATGCTAATGACACCTATAGTCACCTTGAGTTTTCAGTAGCATAAAGCAAAGGCGAAGAATTGCAGCTCGCTTAGTACCAAAGCGAGTTACTATACAGAAAAATTAATAGAACTTAACAATGGTAGAACGTCCAATCAAGAAATCTGAACGTCAGGCCAAAGTTGGTACTGACAATAATTCTGAGAATGCGGATTCTATGCCTCCTGTTGAATCCAATTCCAGGAAAACAAAAGGAAAGTCTGATCGCTCATCAGGTAAAGGCAAAAAAGGCTCTTATGGGGATGAGTCCAGGCCGCCGGTTAATCCTGCTCTAGCACGTGGTCCAAAACCTGTTAAGGCTAAACCCAAAGTTACTGCAGAACCAGAAACCGAAGAAGCTAACTCTACTGAGTCTGAGGAGGCAACATCAGAAGCATAAATCAACGGGAATGTTGTCAGCGATGCCAGAAAAATCAATACCGTCGAAACCATTGATATTGAACTGCCGTGACCAACCCCTTTGGGGTACGGACACGGATTCCCAGAGTCTTAGCTAGTTGACTTCTGGACATCCCAATCAAGACCATCAAACAAGGTTAATTGTGTATATTGAATATCAGGCACTCTGGCTTAGTTCGGGTTCGAGACTTCGGCTCAAGGGGAGTGCTTTGAATTTTAACAATTGGCGTTGCTGAAGTGTTGATCTAGCAGGGTTACTAGGCTCATCCTTAACGAATGATGTGCGCGGCATTACAACCGCCTCCTTAGTCGTAACTTTCGGGCTGACCACCCGTAGAGAATCGATTCCAAGCTTTTTGATACCACGATGGGCGTTGTTAACTGCACCATTTGTGTCGGCGTCGTCGGAGTGACCACATTCAGAGCAAATAAACTTCTCTTTGTCCTGGTTATCCTTACTGATGTGGTGACATTCGGGACACTCTTGTGAGGAGTGTTTGGGGTTGACGGTGATGACGAGATTACCTAGCTTTGCTGCTTGGTTTTGTGTCTGATCTCAACACTTATACGTTGTTTGTGTTGGCCGAATCGAAATACACAGGGTGTAGACGTTTAGCAGACATCATGGAAAATTTGTCTCATGATAGCGTCAACAAATTTTTGCTAAGAGAGCGATACGAAACCAAAGACTTATTTGAAGAAATTAAACCCAATATCAATCTAATTGGAGGTACTTTAAGTGGTGATGATACGGTAATTGATAAACCGCATAGTGACCCAAAAATAACAGAATTAATTGGTTTTTATTATTCAGGCAGACATCACCTTAATTCTTCGATGTTAAATCAATTTAATCAGGCTATGGCAGACCTGACGGCGGTGGTAGAGTATATTGAGGAATAAAATTAATAGACTAGAAAATAGAGTTACCTGTAGACTTAGGTGTTGCCGCTACGGTTGCTACGAGCCTACCTCAACTGCGATTTCATCCCATAAATCTACCCCATAAAATCTCTGTCAGTTAACTCCAAATAAACTAAACTTACTGTTAAATAAAAACAATGAATACTGAACAGACAGTCTTAGAAGTTTCAGGAGTAGAAATTACCAAAACTCTCTTAGGAGATTTACAAAAACTTCAGCAATATACTGGAGAACCAATAGCAGCCGTCTATGCAGATAATCTACTGCGTACCATGCGGAAGTTGTGCGATAAATTACCTTTTGACCCCTATACGGAAGTGGTAATGGCACTGCATGATGCACTCTTCTTTCAAAACCGATGGATTGATTACAATGCCAATCAATACAAGGGAGTTTGTGAATTATTGACATCCCTAGTGAATCAAAAAAACATCAACAATTCCTCAGTCGAATCAGCCATTTTGACTTTAGAAAACTTAGGTTTTGATACCCTACCATTTGGTGTAAACATTGACGATAACCTAGATACAAATGAAGATGAAGAATAACCCAGGATGAATGATAATTCTATTCCTCAACACTTTTTAGATACCTCGGTTCTACGTTCTCTGCTATTAGGTACACAAGTTTATAAGCAGTATTTTAAATCTCAATTTACTGACCAACCGCTTTATATCTCTAACTATGTGCAGATGGAGATGAAGCGCAGTTATCTAATTAATCTTATTTCCTTCTACTTTGTCCTACGTCTAGAAACTATCAACAATATTGGAGATGCTATTACTCTGTGGAGTAATAGATTTAAAGCTAGCGAACTCAAAGCTATTTTACAACTTATACCCCAACTTTTTAGCACCCATCAACTCAACTTTAGCAGTTCCCAAGATAAAGAAAAAGCCCTGGCTATTTTAGGAATTTATATCAAACGTTTTGAACTTCTACTCAGAAAAAAATTCAACAATACAAACAATGATGCTACTGCCTGCGCTCGTGCCATTGTACCGCTTGACCTTGATTTGCAAAATGCAGCAGCAGGATTAAAGCAGTTTGCTGATGAATTTGGAGATGTAGATACTTGTCGCAACAAATGTCAAATTGACCAGTTTCTTTTGGTGCAATACCGTTCAGAGATTGAGCAATTAGTTCAAATTGCCTCTCAACTACCCAAAAATGCAAATACCAGGGGATTTATCAAAATTGTTAATAATCTCAAAGAGATATTGGCTCAAGGAGCAGTAGCCTGTGACTGCAAGCGTTGTGTAAAGATAGGCGATGCAGTCATTGCTTTAAATGCACCCCGGAATATGCAACTGGAACATACTGATAATTCTTTTGACTACTTATGTCCCGCGATTAATCAACCTCATTACAAACATCCGTCAGAAAATCAGATAGTTACTAATATATAAAGTCATGACACGCTCAACATAAAAATGCTATTGATGGGGCGTACAGACTTACCGTTTCTGGCGTACTGATCAAAGGTAATTTTGACTAATGAGACAAAATAACCCTGCGGGTTCATTTGGGCGAGGAACGTCTCGCTATTGTTCCGCATTCCCCTACGCCCTACCAAGGGTAAGGGCGCAGGGGAATGCGGTTTTATGATGGTTTCGACGGTTTCATACTGATTCCCACTGCACTTAACTGTCGCTAGACAAACGCTATCAGCCCACCATTACGGCACATCCCACTCTACGGGCAAACGTTTCAAACCACGATAAACGACACTAGGCTCAAATTCTAGGATTTGGTCTGGTTGTAATCGTAAGTTTGGCAATCTTTGGAGTAAAACCTGAGTCACAATTCGGCAAAGAAGACGACCCAAGTGTGCACCTGCACAGTAGTGAATGCCATGCCCAAAACCAAGATGCTTATGGTTGTGTCCGTGTTGAAGATTCTCCCGATAAATGTCGAAGCGGTCAGGATCAGGGAAATGAGCTTCATCATGATTGGCTGATGCCAAGATTACCAGCAGGCGTGCCCCAGTTGGTATTTCGACTCCGTGAATTTGAAAATCTTGCTTAGCTGTTCGGATCAATGCTCTTAGTGATGGTTCCATGCGTACAGATTCTTCAACAAAATTTGCCATCAAAGTAGGATTTTCTCGTAGGGCTTGTAGCTGTGATGGATGACTCAGCAGCAGCATCAAAGCGTTGGCAATAAATTTTGCAGATATTGAAGTTGTCGCAAACAATAATAATGTAGCTAAGTTAACGATTTCTGAAGTTGTCAACGGCTTTTCGGCATGTAGATGAGCGTTGAGCAAATCTGTCAGCATATCGTGCTGTGGTAGTGCACGGCGTTCCTCGATCTGGGCTGCTAAATAGTGATGTAAAGCAACAATATTGTGAGCACATGCAAGATTTTCCTCTGGCGATATGTCCCACCACAATAGCTTAATGATCGAATTACACCATCGCCAGAGAAGCTTGGCATCTGTAGAAGGCAGACCTAACAAATCACAGATCATAGTTATGGGTAGAAATCTAGTGTATTGCTCAACTAAATCAGCTTGCCCATTATGCACAAAGCTATCCACTAATGTATTAGCTATCTCTTGAATGCGTAGTTGCATTGCATCCATCCGCGCCTCATTAAAAACAGTGCCAAGTAATCCATGGAGGCGTGTATGGTCGGGTAGATCACTATTGATTAAGATTAGTATGTTTGGATAACCTTGATTCAGTACATCAAACACTTCAGAAGATAAAGGATATACAGGATCAAAGTTGTGAAGCGAGGAAAAGTGAGTTGGATGTTTCAGAATCTCGGAGATATCATCGTATCTAGTGACAACCCACAACTTTAACTCAGGACTGTAGAACACAGGTGCCTCTTTACGGGCACGACTATAGAAGGGATAAGGATTATCACGCTGTGGAAGGCTAAATGGATCAAATTCACTGCCAATATCAGTAATTAGATCCTTAAGTGTATCAGATGCAGTTGACATAATATCTCCTTGTTGAAGTAAGGCAGGTTGCCATTTATAACAATCGCCAAAACTCGCAATAACAACACTGCCTTGATTTTTTATTTTTGTTTGTCGTATGCCGTAACTTATGTGTCGAAATTGCAAATTCAGAAAAACTAGATCGACACACATTGATTAGTTAATTATTAACCTTAACGAACACTCAACACACGAACAAGGGATAATCTTTATAAGTAAGTTTTTATTTTTTCGTTTAAAAAATAAAAAATAAAAGAGCTAGCCTAGATAGCTCTTTCAAATATCTGAGTACTTAAGCCTGCTTGAGCACTCAATGATTGTCACAACCCTTAATTTTGCATCTATTCCTATCAACAATGGAAAAAAGTGTGGATGTCTTTAGCAAGTAATTGTGGCTCTTCCATCTCTGCAAAGTGACCACCTCGCGGCATCTTTGTCCAACGCTGTACATTATATTCTCGTTCTGCCCACTCACGCGGTCCGGGAACCATGTCTTTTGGAAAGATTGCCATTGCTGTTGGCACTTTTACACGTTTTTCATTATTTAGCGGCGGATAGTGGGATGATTCGTAATAAAGGCGAGATGATGAGTTTATTGTCTCGGTTACCCAATAAATCGTTATGTTAGTGAGTAATTCGTCTTTGGTAAACCGCTTTTCTACATCGCCGTCGCAATCGCTCCATGCCCGAAATTTTTCGACGATCCACGCTGCTAGACCAACTGGAGAATCATTCAAAGCGTAGGCTAGTGTTTGTGGCTTAGTTGATTGGAGCATAGCATAAGCCCCTTCCTGCATGAGGAAACGCTGACTTTTCGCAAGGAATTCTTGCTCTGCATTCGACAGATCTTGTGGCATCTCGCTAACGTATGGATTTGTACCGCTTAGATGAAGGCCTACTAACAAATCTGGGTGTGCAAGAGCGAGTTGTTGAGCTACACCAGCACCAAGATCACTAGCGCGTATAGCAAAGCGTTCGTAACCTAATTCTTCGGTCATCAGTTTGGCAAACAGCTCAGCAATGCGAGCGACAGTCATTCCCTTTTGAGTCGGTCGGTCAGAAAATCCATAGCCTGGTAGAGATGGGATGATAACATCAAAAGCATCGGTGTCAATACCATGATTTTCAGGCTGAGTCAGGGGCGGAATGATCTTCAGCATTTGCAAAAAAGAACTGGGCCATCCGTGAAGAAGCATCAGCGGTATCGGATTTGTACCTTTGCCACGTTCATGAATGAAATGAATATTGAACCCATCAATGTCGGCACGAAAATGTGCAAAGCTGTTGATAAACTTTTCTTGCGCTTGCCAATCAAATTGATTTCGCCAATAATCTACTAACTCTTGTATGTAATCAAGGTTTGTACCGTAATCCCAACTCGCACCTTGAATTGCATCTGTCCAACGTGTCCGTACCAATCGTTCGCGTAAATCGTTCAATGTCTCTTGTGGAACTTTTACTTCAAAAGGTTTTACGCTCATTTGATCGTTCTCCCATAGTGTGCGCTTATCCTTCTTCTGTTAAGTCTGAGGCTTGTTGTACCCAACGTGTGGTACTAAGGCTTTTAGCTCTAGGAAAATGATTGAAGATAGCGTCGTCGCAATAGGAAAGAGGCTCCTGTCAAACCTATACCAATTAATACTGGAGTAGCCGTTGGTTCTGGAACTGTTTGGGGTGTTTGAATGGAACCACTGGAGAAAGCTTTAGGGATTGAGTCAATCTGAACAACATTAATAGTGCCAGTGGCACCAATGAATTGGCCTGTACCACCAGTGATTGTGTTAGTGGTGAGACCCATCATGGTGCCTGTTGTGGGGTCAGGTTTAGCACTACCAGCGCTATTTCCGAAGAGCTGATCAGCACCGCTACCGGAATATACCAAACTACCTACTGGAAACCCTTCTAGACCAAGCGTTGCTGGATCTGTATTAAATGTGAGCGTTGAAGTCTCAAAATCAAGCTTCACATAAGTCTTAAGCGTATAATTGGTGAGACCATATGGAGCATCGGGGTTATAACCTAAGACCAATGCATCAATAAAATTTGTTCCAGCGATGGGTGTAAGCACTTCTTCTAAATCATAAACTGTATCAAATGGGTAAATAGTTAGTGCCATTACATTTTTTGTGAACGACACAAAACTAACCAAAGTTACAGTAGTTGTACCTAACAATGTTGTTAAACAAGCAGTCACTAAACTGCTTTTACGTAAAGGTATTGTTAGTGAATCAACGGTTTTTAGACAAGCATTTACCCATTGAAAAGCTTGGAATCTCATATTGTTCTCTTAGATATCGTTTATTTTTTCTGAGAGCTGAAGCGTTCAACATAAATACTACAGCAATACAATCAAATTTAGGTGCTCGATTTTTTGATATCTATTGATGAGAAATTTAATACTTAATTCTTAAATAATTGTGAAGGGGTTTACATAAGTATTATTGCTGAATTTTTATTTATTATCACTATCCCAAAGTTTTTACTGAAATAAATAATTGTCCTGAATACTTTTTGCTTGAGAGGCGGTAGCATTAGCTACCGCTTCTTTTTTCCCTCCCACCTCACAATGGCTTTTGTAAACCAACCTACTACGCCATAAAGCAATCAAGCTATTTTTAGCTCGCAGTGCTAGTGCGATTACGACGACACTCCCGCTCACGAATCACTAATGTAGCTATGATGATGCTAAGAGCAATCAAACCAGCACCAACTGCAAGCGCAGCTTGAAAGCCTCCTGTTGTAGCCGCTTGTAGAGCAGCAGGTGAGTGACTTGTGCTGGCTACAAGAGCATTTGTCCGCGCTGTAGAAATTGCAACTAGACCTGCTAATCCTAAAGCAGAACCGATTTGCTGAGAGGTATTGAGTATTCCTGAGGCTAATCCTTGTTCACTATCGCTAACTCCAGCTGTAGCAGCAATAGTTATTGTGACTAAACCAAACACAAAGCCAAAACCAAAGACTACTGTTCCTAATAGCAGATCGTGTATGAAACTACCGTGAGCTGATATTTGTGTTAAAAATAGCAGTCCCACCATCGACAAAACTAGACCACCCATCAGTGTTAACTTGACACTTAGGCGAGTGACTAGTCTAGAAGCTAGAGGAGCAGCAACGATCCCAACTAATGAATTTGGCAAAAATGCCAAACCTGTTTGAAATGCTGAGTAGCTCAATACCTGCTGCATATAAAGCGTTAGAATGAAGACCATTGAAGCACCAGTGGCACCAAGTAGAGCAGCAACTAAGTTAGCACCTGTTAAGGTACGTCGGCGAAAAATAGAAAGCGGTATCAATGGGAAACGCGAGCGAGATTCCACAAACACAAATAGTACAAGCAGGGCAATTGCCCCTACTAGCAGCAAAATGGTTGAAGTTGCCATCCATCCATTCTCTGGCGCTTGCGTTAATGCATAGACTAACATTATTAATCCAGCAGTAATAGTAACTGCCCCAGCAAGATCAATATGCTGAGTTGCATTTTGCTTGCGGCTTTCGCTTAACACAACTGGGGCAAAAGCGAGTGCTGCCACTCCAATCGGTACATTGACAAACATGACCCAGCGCCAAGAAAATCCATCTGTCAAAATACCACCTAGCAACACACCTACTGCAAAGCCGCCTGCTCCTATGGTTCCCCAAATACCCAATGCTCGATTCCGCTCAGAGCCCTCCTTAAACGTCGTTGTTAAAATTGACAGTGCGGCAGGGGAAACAATCGCCCCTCCTAGTCCCTGAAAAGCTCTGGCACAAATCAATACCCATTGAAACTGAGCTAAACCTCCAACTAGTGAGGCAAGTGTGAATAACCCTAAGCCACTAATGAAGACCTGACGACGACCAAGGAGGTCTGCTGCTCGACCTCCAAGTAACAAAAAGCTGCCAAAAATTAAGGCGTAAACACTAATAACCCATTGGACATTTTGTTGTGAAAAGCCCAGATCTCGTTCCATCGATGGCAGTGCGACATTGACTAGTGAAAAATCAAGTACTACCATAAACTGCGCAGCACACAGGAGAGTTAGCGCCAACCAGCGCCGGGAGTGGATCGCGGGTTGAAGCTCAGTTGCTGGTGTTGTCATAAATTTTCTCAGATACTAACTCTACAAAAAAGCATCCAGCGACGAAAGCAAGTTGAACAAAGATTAAAAAAAATGACTTCTGCAAGTTCACTTATGCGTTTATGTCAACTAAAGGGTGTGTCATTTTTCCAACGCCTGCTGTCATCTCTGGCTGAGGAAACATACTCAGAACTTCGCCACCATCCACTAAAAGAACCGTACCAGAAATAAATGGATTGGTCATAAGAGACAAGGCTGCATGGGCAATGTCTTCCGGCTGGGCAATCCGCTTGACTGGAAGTAGTTCTCGTGCTTTTTCAAACATAAGTTTGCGACGTGTCTCGCCCATTAATGCCCAAGTGGGTGTGTCTGTAACTCCTGGACTTATCACATTGACGCGGATAGGACCAAGTTCGACAGCTAGCGATCGCCCCAGTGTTTCAAGTGCCCCAGTAGCAGCCGTTGCAGCGGCTAAACCTCCTGAGGGCCGTACCACCATATTTCCTGAGAATAGGGTAATTGAACCACTCTCTGACAAATATGGTGTGGCATACTTGATCACCTGATATGCACCCCAAAATTTCCCTTCGAAAATAGCTCTAGCTTCCGACATTGACAATTCAGTAATTGGGCCTCCGCCGAAAGTAAAAGCAGTGATAACCAAGTGATCGAATTGACCAATTTTGTGTTCAAACAAATTAGCGACTTCATCTTCACGTGTGAAGTCAACAGAATAAGTTTCGACTGGCCCTAGGATTGTAGCAGCAGCGCGAGTCAACTTCTCTATTGACCTGCTTGCAATTGCTACTGATGCACCAGCAACGCTTGCACCTTGAGCTACAGCTAAACCAATACCTTCTGAACCACCAATCACGACAACACGTTTTTGTTGTAGGGAAAAATTATTCATTGTTTTAAACTCTCTAAATTTTTTAGTACTAAAACTTTAAGTTGTCCTTACGAGACAACTGCAGGTACATCCCATTCAACTGGTAAACGTTTCAGTACGCGAAAAATAAGGTTCGGCTCAAACTCAAAGACTGTGTCTGGTTGTAGTCGCAGATTTGGTAAGCGTTCAAGCAATACCTGAATCGAGATCCGTCCCAAAGCATGTGTTAACGGTATACCCACACAGCGATGAATACCTGTTCCAAAGGCGAGATGCTTTTGCTGGCTATCCCGATAGATATCAAAGCGATCAGGATCGGGAAAATGGCTCTCGTCATGATTGGCGGACCCTAGCATGATTTGAAGACGAGACTCGGCTGGTATTGTCACTCCTCCAACTTCAACAGCCTGCCTGGTGGTTCGGATCAACCCTTGTACAGAAGGCTCTACCCGTATAGCTTCTTCAATAGCATTATCTGCCAAAGTCGGGTTCTCTCGAATAGCCTGCAGATACTCTGGATGACGCAGTAGCAACATTAGAGTATTAGAAAGCCCTTTAGGAATGTTTTCATAAATAGCAAACAACATTGTGGTAATCAAGTTAACGGCTTCTGGAATCTCTAAGGGTTTTTCTCCATGAAGACGTGCGGCAATCAGGTCGGTCAAAATGTCATGCCGTGGTTCTGTACGACGTTCCTCAAATTGAGCAGTTAAGTATTCCTGGAGAGCAACAATACTGTGAGCATACTCAAGTTGCTTTTCGAGAGGATTTTGCTCCCATAACAACTTAGCGATGTTATCACATGTCTGCAATACTGTTTTTATACCCTCATGTGGCAAACCTGTCATCACGCTCATCATCATTGAGGGCAAAAGTAAAGTAAACTGTTGGACTAAATCTGCTCGACCATCCTGTACAAAAGTGTCCACTAACTCATGAGCAATTTCCCAATTGCGTGACTGTTGACGAGGACGCAACTCTTTCTCTAAATTAAAAGCCTGAGTGAGTAGTCCTCGGAGACGTTCGTGCTTGGGGGGATCGCTGACAACTAAGTTAAATATATTTGGATAAACCTTTCTAACTACCTCTAGCACTGAGGAAGGTAAAGGAGATGCAGGGTCAAAATTATGAGCTGAGTAAAAGTGAGTTGGGTCTTTTAAGATGTGGGAAACATCATCATAGCGGGTTACAATCCACAAATTTAACATTGGACTGTAAAATACAGGTGCTTCTTTACGAGCACGAGCATAGATGGGATAAGGATTATCTAACTGCGGGGGTATAAACGGGTTATATTCATTCGCGATATTAGTCGTTTGGATTGTGGGTATATGAGTCACCATAGTGCCTCCTTGTTGGGCTAAAGCTAAGTAGTTGTAAATTGTTGTGATAAGTTACTCCCACAGTCGAGGAGTAGCTTCAAAAACTTGGCTTATACTAGCGATAATGATTAACAATTCACTTTAGTAAGTGTTTGTTTTAGTAACAAGGGTCTATTTTTTTGGAGCAGTTTGTATTCTTTTGGAGAAGAATTTTGAAGGTAAGAATTGAAATAAAAATTATTAAAAGATATATTTTAAATCTTGAAAGTATTCTTTAGATAAAGACATGATTGCTGTTATTTTTTGATACTATAGCGAGCCTAAATCATTCGTCAAAAATGAGAAACCCAGTTTTTTAGAGAAACCAGGATGCTAAGAATTTTTAAGTTTATTAAACAATCAAAATATTGTTAACTTTCTACGAAAAATGAGCCCTAGTAATTATATTTTATAACTTCTAAGATTCTTGTTAAAGATTTAAGAGCCAGTAGTGGTTAGTGATTTACTAACAGGATACAACTATAATCACGAACGCTTATTTACTAGCGATATTAATGTAATTTTCACGATATCAACAAAAATTGAGATATGCCTCAACATCTAGATAGCAAACCACCCATTGCCGCTGATGAAGTTAATTCTTTAATTGCCCATTATGATGAAGCTGCTCGATTAGCGATACCAGGCTATGAAGTCATGCATACAATGTCTCTTGCGTGTCTTTTGGCTTATTTACCAGAGCGTGCTGATTTACTTGTCGTTGGACCAGGGACTGGAACGGAATTAGTCCGCTTAGGTGAGGCTAATCCTCAGTGGAATTTTCTAGGAGTTGATCCCTCAGCAGACATGCTGAGAATTGCTGAACACAAAATGGCTCTTCATCAACTTTCTAATCGAGTCAAGTTGGTGCAAGGATATACGCACGATCTGCCTACAGATACCCTGTACGATGCAGCGACAAGCATTATGGTAATGCACTTTATTCCTGAATCGGATAAACTCCAGTTTTTAGAAAGTATTAGTCAACGTCTTCATCCTTCTGCTCCTTTTGTACTCGTTACTCTAGCCGTTGAAAAGGAGAGTCAACAATTAAGACAACTGATGCCTGTATTAGATGCCTATTGGAGTGAAGTGGGATTACCAGCCCAAAGAAAGGAAGAAGTTGTTACAGGATTTAACCAAACTGTACACCCCTTACCTGAAGCCAGCATTCTGAATTTATTAGAGCAAGCAGGGTTTCAGAAAATCATACGTTTTTATACAGGACTTTGGGTTGGTGGTTGGCTAGCTTTTAAAAGCTAAAATGACTACCTCTATCGTTACAAAGCTAAATTTTTCTGTTTTCACTTCCATCACATTTTGTCCTTACCTTATTAATCAAAGGAGTTGCTATGAAAATCCGTAAAGCTTTCGTAGCGTTTACGGTTTGTGCTCTCTGTTCACTCAATATTGCCAATATCTTCAGTCCAGAGCGAGTGAAGGCTGAAACTCAAATTGAGAACAGTGACAATTTGTCAGCCTGCCGCAAACTCGTCGTTGGCACCTACTTCATACTTTATAAAGATCTTCCGACCCGCTCACTTCTGACATTTACCCAAGATGGTAATTTTTTCGCCATTGACTCTATCCAAGGCGGTATCGAGGGTTTGGTCACTCCTTTTAGCGATGCACACGGGAGCTGGAAGTGTAATGGAAATCAGGAGGTTTCTGCCATTACGCTCAGCTTTACTTACCAAACAACGGAAGCCGCTGGCCGTATTAATCGAGCAGAATTTCACTTAAAATTCAATTCAAAAACTGAAACAGTTGAGGGAACAGTCACAATTCGATTCTTTGATTTAACAGCCAATCCACTACAAGATACCACTCCTCCTGTGGCAACATACATCTTCTCGGGGCAGCGTGTCACTGCTGACTAGACTTCAATATGATATTATTGCTGCATGCAAATACAAGTCGTATTTCAAAAATGGAGAAGTAAAAGATTGTGTTTTCTAGTCTAGTTGTTGTCTAACTTCTATGCTTAATAACCAACTGGAAACCTTTTATGCCAAAGATCGTAAAGAATGGCGCGCATGGTTAGAAAAAAACCATCAAACTTCTCCTGGTGTGTGGCTTATTTACTATAAAAAGAATAGCGGCAAATCACGTGTTCCTTATGATGAAGCTGTAGAGGAGGCTCTTTGCTTTGGTTGGATTGACAGCAGGCCGAATGCTTTGGACGACGAGCGTTATATGCAGCTCTTCTCTCCCAGAAAGCCTAAAAGCGTGTGGTCAAAACTGAACAAGCAAAGAGTTGAAGCACTCATACAGCAAGGTTTAATGACAGAAGCAGGTCTTCAAAAAATTGAACTAGCAAAGCAAGATGGCTCATGGAATAAGTTGGATGCAATAGAAGAGTTAGAAATTCCGGAAGATTTAAAAAATGCATTAGAAGCAAATGAACCTGCCAACACGTATTTTAATGCGTTTAGTAACTCATCTAAAAAAAACATCCTCTGGTGGATTGAAAGTGCTAAGCGACCAGAAACAAGGTTAAAAAGAATTGAAGAAACTGTCACTTTAGCAGCACAAAATAAAAAAGCAAATCATTATTCTAAGTAATTATTTTAATTGAAATCCTCAACTGGACCACCCCTCTAGTCCTCTCCTCAATCTATCAGGGAGAGGATGTTTTTTTATTAGATAAAACCAAGATGAGACAAAAAGAGAATTAAAAGAGAATTTTGCTCAAACATTTTTCTCATTGAACAGGGTTGTCATACTGAATGAGTATATAAAAGTTCACTTTTATACACTGAACGCATTGAAAACACTCCTCTTCGTTATGCTTAGCATGAGCGATACTTCACTACTGTAGTAAAATTATAATAACTGCTATCTATTTGCTCTCTAACTTGTCAACTGGACAAGCAACGTAATAGGTTATTAAAATTACTGATATTAAAAAAAATAGTGAAATTACGTTCATTCCTTGTCGGTTTTTTTAGCTTTTGCTTCTTTGGTTTGGTATTAGAACCAATACATATACAATTTCCAGAAACATCTTCTCATAGATCTGTGCAGTCACCTGCAACAGCAGAACTTAACGATGATGTAGTTCAAGCTGCTTTTACCCCAAATATTGCCTCTCGCACTGCGTTTAGTGGTGTAGCCCCCTTACACTCATCAATGCCAGCACTCGAGTCTCAAATAAAAGCTTTAATGGCACGATATAGTTATCTCCAAGCAGGAATGTTTTTCCTAGATCTGGATAACGGCAATTATTTGGATATCCGAGGCGATCGCATTTTCCCCGCTGCCAGCACAATCAAACTGCCCATTCTGGTTGCCTTTTTTCAAGATGTAGATGCTGGTAAAGTTAGCTTGACAGAAAAGCTTGTCCTGCGACGCGACCTCATAACAAATGGCTCTGGCACAATGCAGTATGCACGTGTTGGCAAGAAGTTTACAGCCTTAGAAACTGTGAACAAAATGATTACCATCAGTGACAATACTGCAACTAACATGATTATTGCTCGCTTAGGTGGTATAGCGCAGCTGAATAAACGTTTTCAGCGTTGGGGACTTCATAATACAGTGATCCATCATCTTTTAGCTGACTTAAGAGGAACCAATACAACCAGTGCTAAGGATATGACACGGGTGTTGGCTTTGCTAGTGAACCACAAGCTAGTTTCTCTCCAAAGTCGAGCAACAATCCTAGATATTCTTAGCCGCACAACTATTCGCACGCTCTTGCCTGCTGGTTTGGGACCAGGTGCAACTATCGCCAACAAAACTGGAGATATCGGGTTTGTGATTGGTGATGCTGGGTTAATTACCATGCCTAGTGGCAAACGCTATATCGCAGCCGTTTTTGTCAGACGCCCATATCAAGACTTAAGAGGAAGACTGTTTGTCCGTCAAATTTCTCATCTAGCTTACAGTTATTTAAGCCAGCCTTTTCCTTCTGACTTCTACAATAACGCACTTCGAGGAACATCTGCTCGTAGAGCACTCCTAGCAAAACGGCAACGGTATCAACAGCAGAAAGCTAGACGCCCAGGAAGAAGGTTAATTCTTTCAGAAAATTGAAGCGGCAATTTCCGCGGATGCTTGAGGAAGGCGATCGCACAACACATTAAATAGAGGATATTGAAACAAAAATCTGTGAGATCAGTCTAAGCAGAGAGCTTGGGTTGCAAAAACAGGCAATTATCTGGTAAAAATATCAACTTAGTTGTGCAGTCACTCCAAGAATGTAGGCAACAAAGTTACTTGAGTGTCTGAAATATGGGTTTCATGATTCAGTCTAACCAAATTAAATCCCTAAAACTACCCCAATGACGAACAGGAAGTCCTTTCCTCCCCAGTATGGGAAGCCACTATTTCGACAACATATTCCAAAATCACGAGGAGTCAAACTCCAAAAAAAGTCTTTGAGCAAACTCAGCGCATCAAGACAACGCTCAGGCTTCGTGAAACTCATCTTAATCAGTCTGCTTTTATTTATTTTGATAATCGGTCTAAGTAAAATTACACAAAAAATATTATTTCTTTTATCTATTCCTCATCAGGTGCAATCCGTATCTCCTCAAGCGATCGCTACTCCCAGTCAAACACCCAGTCCAACAACTTCAACATCAGATCCCACTTCTATTCTTAACTTAACTCAGGAAATTTTCCCACTGAAGATTGAAGTGCAACAGTTAGCAGCACAAAAGGTCGGTTTGACACTAGGAGCCTTCTTTGTAGATTTAAATACAGGAACTTATTTGGATGTAAATGGAACCGAACCCTTTGCCGCTGCTAGCATGATTAAGTTTCCCATTCTCGTTGCCTTTTTCCAAGACGTCGAAGCAGGTCTGATTCGCTTGGATGAAATGCTGACTATGACCTCAGAGGACATTGCCAAAGGCAACAGTTCCGGAAATATGCAATACAAGCCCCCAGGGACAAAGTTCACTGCGCTGGAAACCGTAACCAAGATGATCACAATCTCAGATAATACAGCAACAAACATGCTGATATCTCGCTTAGGTGGGGCAACAGCTCTCAATCAGCGGTTTCAAAGCTGGGGGTTAAGGGCAACAGAAATCCGCAATCGTCTGCCTGACTTGTCTGGCACTAACACCACAACTCCTTTAGATTTAGCCACTTTGATGGCATTGGTAGATCATGGAAATTTGGTATCGACTACGTCACGCGAGCAATTATTGGATATTATGAAGCGGACAACAATCCGGACTCTACTGCCATCAGGGTTAGGACCAGGAGCCACAATTGCTCACAAGACAGGTGACATTGGAACGCTTGTAGGGGATGTTGGTTTGGTAACTATGCCTAGTGGCAAGCGTTACATTGCTGTGGCGATGGTAAGACGACCCTACAACGACAGACGAGCTCAGAAATTGATCCGCCAAGTTTCTCATGCTGTTTACCAGCAATTTGGCACTCAGCAAAGCATCTAACCTACTAAACCCCTATTCACTCCCCAAAATAGGCGCACTACCAGCCAGAACAAGGGGAAAGTGATGAGTGTTGGGAGCATGCATTGCCTGAAGTCCAAGATTTGCTCGATTGAGTAAGTCAGCATTGGTTCTAATCACTGCCCCTTGGCTATCTAAAATGGAATGATTGAAGTTAAATCCATTCAAATTAAATGCCATCACACATGTACCCAGTGTTGCAAACCAGAGTCCTATTGTTGGCAATGCAGCCAGAATAAAATGGAAAGATCTGTGATTTTGGCTCCCAAAAGGTGGAATCAACAAACGTCCTAAGAAACTATAATGTCCTGCTAAGAAGTTGTAGGTGACTTCGGGTTGACCAAATTTATACTCATTGTTAATCAATTCATTTTTGCCAGGTTTGCGAATGAGCGTTGAAGTGACCAAAGAACCATGTAAAACACTCAAGAGTGCGCCACCAAAAACTCCAGCAACGCCCAACATATGGAACGGATGCATCAGAATATTATGATCTGCTTGAAATCCCATCATAAAATGGAAAGTGCCTGCAATTCCCAAAGGTAACCCATCAGAAAAGCTGCCTTGACCAAGAGGATAAACTAGCAAAACTGCAGTTGCAGCTGCTGCAGGTGCAGAGAAAGCAATAGCAATCCAAGGACGCAAACCCAAACGATAGCTTAACTCCCACAGTCTTCCCAAGTAGCACCAAATGCCAATCAGAAAATGTAGGACAATTAACTGATAGGGGCCGCCATTGTAAAGCCATTCATCCATAGAGGCAGCTTCCCAAATGGGGTAAAAATGTAAACCGATCGCCGCAGAAGTGGGGACAACAGCAGCTGTTAGCAAGTTGTTACCATCCATAAGAGAACCCTTAATTGGCTCTCGAATTCCATCCATGTCTACACTGGGAGCAGCGACATAAGCCAAAATGAAACAAGTGGTTGCAACTAGTAAGGTAGGGATCATGAGAACACCAAACCAGCCAATGTAGAGACGATTTTCAGTGCTGGTGATCCATGCGCAAAACTTATCCCAAACTTTTCCAAAGTCGATATCTTTTCGACGTTGAATAATCGTGCTCATTGTGTATTCTTCCTAAATGAAGTCAAGTGAAGAGAATTTTCAGAAGTTACGGGAGCATCCCGATATGGCGGACTTATTTTGTAGTGCGAGCAAGATGCTCGCTAGATATATCACGCGAGCGAGACGTGAGTGCAAAGCACACGCTTCGCGAACACACTACTTATTCCATGCAGAGGATGCTCTCCAGAAGTTTGTAGGTTAGTTCAAGTTCAAATTAAAGTTAGCTACTTAGACAGCCAAAATGTCAATCCAACTGTACATAGCACCTATCACTTGGATAGAGGATGAAATATTGTGGGTTAGCCATCCTGCCTGTCTTGACTCTAGGACGAGCTAGAAGAGTATGCTACGACAAAAGGCTGTGCTGTTGCGTTGGTTCGTGTCAATTTGTTGATTGAGGATATTCGTAGCAGATGCTGAGATTCCCTAAAATCCTTAAAGAACTCTTGTGCTCTCCTTAATTATATGGCAATTTCTTCAGGAGTCATGAGAATTCAAAAAGTCTCAAGATGAGAAGTGGAATTTGCTAACTAGGTTGCGCTTAGTCTCTCCTATGTCAAAATGAAAATGACAAATAACCTTAAGCTAAGGTGAGCGATCGCTCCTCAAGCTAGACAAAGGATTGACCTGAGCAATGGCAGAACCAACCAATCACAATGAAGCGGGAGAAGTAGCTCCCAGCACTGTTGACCAGCAGGCTCCCAGTGTTGCTGAAGAAAGAGCTCCTAGTACAGACTCACCCGAAGCAACAGACATTCCTACTGCAAACACACCAGATCCAAAAGCAGCAAACCCACAGAATCCCAATGCTGCTACGCTACCCAAGCGGGAAAAGCCAGCAGCAGCTAAAGCTAAGCCAGCCGGAGAAAAACCTGCAGATGCCAAGGCGGATGGAGAAACACCACCAGCAGCTAAAGCGGCTAAAAAGGAAAAAGCCCCAGCAGTTGAAGATAAGCCGTTTGCAGAATTTATTCAGCAGGATTACTTACCAGCTTTGCAAGAAGCGATCACTAAAGAAGGGGTGCAAGATTTACATCTCAATTTTGCGAAGCAGAAGGTTTCCATTGTTGGGTTTGACAATGCTGAAGAATGGTGGCAGGTCATGGGGAGTTGGCAAAATGGCCTGCGCAAGTTTAACCTGTATTTTCCAGAAGAAAATATTCAAGGGAAAAAGGGATTTTCCTGTTATGAAGGCAAAAAACCCAGCACTCTTGAGTCGTTTCTCATTGATGAGCGAAAAGTTACACTCAATTTGATGATATATGGAGTGGTGCAGCGGTTAACTGGTCAAAAGTGGCTGGGAAGAAATTAGTGCAATTCATGGAAGTGGTAGGTAACGGCTCCAGAAACCGGGTCGTTATCTATCCTGACATAGCCTGATTTCAGCATTTCTTGGAAGATAGCTTCTACTTCAGCAAACCCTGCGCCTGTTGCCTTGACACCTTGGGTAACAGTGAGTGATCCACCCCGGCTCTCTGCAGCTTCAATCAATTTCATCATCAATTGGTGACGATTTGGCTTGTAAACTTGGGAGGTTTGCGCAGGTTGATCTAGTGGCATACCTAGAGGGGATACACCTGCTTTTAACCTGAGCTTCATTTCATACTCATCAACCATGTTTGGGATGAGGAACAAATCAACAAACTGCCCTATACCCAATACACCACCAGTAAACAGCCATAGTAAGCCTGTTCCTATCTTGCCGTTATATAGTCGGTGCAGTCCTCCTAAACCAACCAACCAAGCTGCATTTAAGATATAGGAGACCAGAAGACGGTCTTTATGTGTGTTATTTTCAGAATTCATCTTCCAAACCTTGGATTCGCTCTTATTTTCTTAAAATAGTTTTCTGACGGCGTTTTGTTTGATCTGGTGGTCAGGTCGCTAAAGTAATTTATTATGTTGTGAACTAACTTGCTACTCCTAAACTAAAATATGGTGATTAATCCTAAGATAACCAAAGTTATAAAAATTTTCGGCTTTTGAAGTTGTAAAAATTACGTAATTTTATGAGCCACCATTATGATCTGACGGCTACTAGTTTGAGGATTGTTGCAACTCTTAACGTTTTACCTATCTTTACTCTCCTCGCACCTTGGTAAACTGATTTTTATACAAATGCTATGCTATATCTCTCGTCTCACTGTATAAATATCAGAGACACCCCAAACACACCTGGTGAGAGCATGACTCTTGGCTTTCTCAGGCACTCCAGATAAAAAAACACACATGGCAATCAAACATGGTAGATTCGCTCAAAAAACCAGGCTTTGAAGAATTGCGCCCAGGGATTAAAGTCCCTGCTAGAGAAACCCTATTAACACCCCGGTTCTACACTACCGACTTTGATGAGATGGCTCAGATGGACATCTCCGTCAATGAAGACGAGTTGAAAGCCATTCTGGACGAGTTTCGTGCTGACTATAACCGCCATCATTTTGTTCGGGATGTCGAGTTTGAACAATCCTGGGATCATATTGACGGGGAAACTCGCCGATTGTTCATTGAATTTCTAGAACGCTCCTGTACAGCAGAGTTTTCGGGATTTTTGCTGTACAAAGAACTTGGTAGGCGCTTAAAAGACAAAAGCCCTGTATTGGCTGAGTGCTTCAATTTGATGTCTCGTGATGAAGCGCGTCATGCTGGCTTTTTGAATAAGGCGATGTCAGACTTTAATCTTTCCCTAGATTTAGGGTTTCTGACAAAGAGCCGCAAATACACTTTCTTTAAGCCAAAATTTATTTTCTACGCTACCTATCTTTCAGAAAAGATAGGTTATTGGCGATATATCACAATTTATCGTCATCTAGAAGCACATCCTGAAAACAGGATTTATCCAATCTTCCGGTTCTTTGAAAACTGGTGTCAAGACGAAAACCGTCACGGGGATTTCTTCGATGCTGTCATGAGAACTCAGCCCCAGACGTTGAATGACTGGAAAGCAAGACTGTGGTGCCGATTCTTCCTATTGTCGGTATTTGCCACAATGTATCTCAATGATATTCAACGTAGCGACTTTTATGCCGCTATCGGACTGGATGCACGGGAATACGACATCTATGTTATTAAGAAGACCAATGAAACTGCAGGACGAGTCTTCCCAGTGATGCTGGATGTTGAAAATCCAGAATTCTATCAACGGTTAGATGTTTGTATTAAAAATAACGAGAAATTGACTGCGATCGCCAACTCTGGAACTCCCAAATTCCTGCAATTCTTCCAGAAGCTACCATATTACATTTCCAATGGTTGGCAGTGCTTGCGGCTGTATCTAATGAAACCTATTGATGCTGCAGCTATCGAAGGCACTGTATTCTAGGCAGTAAAAGTTTTGCTAAAAATTAAGTGGTTCTGCTGAATACAGAGCCACTTTTTTTTACGAGCCTCTAATCAGCTAAGGAAGCCAAAGAATGCGGAAGGAGTTATTTGTTTGTGGGTTTGGATTGGGCACTTGTGTGCTCTTAGCAGCTGTGCCTAGTCGGTGTGAAACTCCAAATGCATCTGCTCAGGATTTGGATTTAAGTCCAGAAATCATTAAGGGTAGTCCAGTGTTGCAGCGGTGGCGCTTAAAAGTACCGAATGTCTTGGAAGATATTAAGAATGATCCCAGTTTTCGCACTAGACTACGATTTGGCTATTCTCAGTTTCCTTCTACAGGGCAAGCACTAGGGGTTCATATTGGTGTAGAAGATGTGTTTATTGGTCGTAGTGGCTTAACAGTTAGTGGTGAGTACCAGGGAGCATTTAATGGGAGACGTGAGGCTTATGGCGCGGATTTGCATTATTATGTGCGTCCTTTAGGTAGCTCCATTAATCTTGCCCCTGTAGTCGGATATAAGCATATATACACAAACCGCTACTCGACAGATGGGGTGAATGTGGGTGCGAGACTATTGTTGGTATTGTCCCGCACTGGTGCAGCAGATATTTCTGTGACACAAAGTTGGGTTGCTCCTGGTACTGATGAAGAAGTTGGTTTAACAACATTTGCCATAGGGTATGCTGTGACCAAAAGTCTTCGTGTTGGAACAGATTTTCAGCATCAAAATGCTCGCAGGCACAAAGATAGTAGCATAGGTCTTGTTCTGGAGTGGATGCTTTGATGAGGAGAGGGACAAGGGAGACAAGGGAGACAAGGGGGGCAAGGGGGACAAGGAGGACAAGGAGGACAAGGAGGACAAGGGGGATTAGCAACTTAAGAGCAGCATTTATGCTGGTCTTGCAGCAACACCCAACCCTAGCGATCGCTATCTTGGGAACCTTTGCCCGACACTTGCGACGATTAGCACACTTAGTTGATACTCTTTCATTTCAAGAAGTCCCCCAACGCTTAGCACACTACCTGTTAAATTTGAGTGATCACAACAGCAACGCAGATGTGATCGAACTAGATTTACCAAAAGGACAACTCGCTGCACTATTAGGCACAATCCCAGAAACGCTCTCCCGCGCCTTTTATAAATTAGGTCCAGAAGGAATGATTGAGATGAACGGTACGACAATCCGATTGTGTGATCGCCAGGGGTTGATCAACTTGCAGTCTTGAGATTTCCTGACATTCCGTCATCTTTCAATCTCGTCGCGTACACTAAATAAATGTCAACTGAAATCATCTCCCATACAAGCCATTTATGACAATTGCCAGTTCAACCCAGTACAACTTTTTGCCTCGCTTTTACCGATTGGCAAGTATTAGCGTGCTTTCCAATATGATGGTACCTTTAGCAGGTCTAGTTGATGTTGCCTTTCTGGGGCATTTGGCAGATATTCGTCACTTGGCAGGAGTCATCCTAGCAACAATCCTTTTTGACTACCTTTACCGTGTGTTGAAATTTCTCCGCACAAGTGCTAATGCCCTAACGGCACAAGCTGTTGGACTCGATGACACTAAAGCAGTACTGTTAGCAGGACTACGAAGTGGTTTGATTGCTTTAGGAATTGGATTGTTGATTCTGCTGCTGCAATACCCGTTACAAAAAATTGGATTTACCATCTTAAGTGGTTCCCCAGAAATTGAAAGTTCTGGGGTTGATTATTTTAACGCCAGAATTTGGGGAGCACCTGCTGTCTTACTCAACTTTGTTGTGATTGGTTGGTTTCTGGGACGGGAAATGAATGGCGTGGTGCTGCTGATGTCGATCATTGGAAATGGCGCTAATGTCGCACTGGACTATCTGATGATTGTCAAGTGGGGTTGGGCAAGCATGGGAGCCGGACTAGCAACAGCTGTTAGTCAGTATCTTATGTTAATGACTGGTTTGGTTGGGGTTTGCTTCAGTATCCCGTGGAAAGTTGTACCAGCTACTTTGAAAGAATTTTTTGATTGGAAAGCTATTAAAGAGACTGTTGTCTTGAAGAGTAACATTCTGATCCGGTTTCTAGCCCTGATTTCTAGCTATGCCATTTTTACAAACCTCAGTGCAGCAATGGGGACTAATGTCTTAGCAGAAAACGGCTTGCTTCTCCAGATTGCTTTGCTGAGTCAGTTTACGGTTCAAGGTGTAGGGATGACAACCCAAACATTGACTGGAAACTTTCAAGGTAAGGGGACTAAAGAACAAATGAGTCCATTGATTATAGTCTCCATCTTAACGAGCTTACTCATTGCACTCACTTTTGCAATGGTGTCTGTCTTGTTTCCAGATGTGGTGTTTGGACTGTTAACTAATCATGCAGAGGTCAATAAACACATTGTTAACTATACAGTCTGGTTGCTACCCCTTTTATCATTAACTGCGATCGCTTTCATGCTAGAGGGATATTTTATCGGCTTAAAAGAGGGTACAATTCTACGCAATGCTGTCTTACTAGCCTTTGGATTGGGTTTTCTCCCCTTGGCGATCGCATCATGGTATTTCCACAGCAATCACCTTTTGTGGATGTCTTTGGTATCATACATGGCAACTATTATGGTAGCGCTTGGGATACGAGTACCTCAGACATTGGGCAGTCAAAATAATCTACAGAGTCAGGTACCAATGCCCAATTCTTGAACGCAAATACTGAGCGCAGTCTCTACCTAAAAATACTACCCACAGATACTTCTCGCCTAATAGCATGAATGAGGGTGGGAAAAATTTCTGCTATCAAAAGTAACATGTATTAGGCAAAGATACATAGATAGTTGTTGAACTATGCAGAGGCAGCTAATCGGGGAGTTCATTTGTGCAGACATCATATCTTGACCTTACAAACATTTACATTACCCTCATCCATCTATCATCATGCAAATCCATCACCGAATATTGTGGCGTGTTACAATGAGCAGATAATTGCCCCAAAACTGTGATTACTAAACTGCTGCAAAAACTCCGTGTCGTGTGGGGAAAACAGAGGCGCAAAAAAGACACGACCACAAAAGACTGGCTGCAAATTGTAATGATCACCAGTCTAGGAGTGACTGCCGTAGTGTTGGGAGTTCGAGAATTGAACTGGTTGCAGTCATGGGAGTTAAGTGCTTACGACCAAATGCTACGGTTACGTCCAAAAGAAGCACCTGATTCACGTATCTTACTAGTCACGATCACTGAGGATGATATCCAACGGGAGCAATCGTCTCTATCTGATACTGTAATTAATCGGCTATTGGCAAAGCTTCAATCCTATCAACCGCGTGTCATTGGTCTAGATCTCTATAGAACAACCCAGAAAAATTTAGCAGTGGGTCTGGCGCGTAACAATATTATTAGTGTTTGTGCATTCACAAGCAGTATAGCTAGCCCAGATAACCCAGAAATTGCACCGCCGCCAAATTTTTCTACAGATAATGTTGGCTTTACGGATCTGCTCTCTGATGAAGATCACGTTGTCCGCCGCAGTTTATTATTTGCTCATTCTGAAAAAGACAGAAAATGTAAAACTCAATTCTCGTTTGCCGCGCAACTGGCAACCAAATACTTGAAGAAACAAAACATTAACTTAGTTTTCCCGAATCAACATGATTTTGAATTTGGCAATACTCTTTTCCGCACTCTTACTAAGAATTCCGGTGGATATCAGCATTTAGATGCAAGAGGCCACCAAATTTTAATAAACTACCATAACCCAAATCACTTTTTCAAGCAAGTCACACTGACACAAGTCCTCAAAAATCAAATCAATCCTCATTTAGTCAAAGATCATCTTGTCATCATTGGCACAACTGCCCGGAGTGTTACTCAAAGCTTCTACACTCCCTATAGTCAACCACCAAGAATGCCATCTGTATTCATCCACGCACAGATTACAAGCCAAATTATCAGTACAGTGCTAGATGGAAGACCCCTCATTTGGTATTGGTCAAATTGGGCTGAAGCCATCTGGGTGTGGGGTTGGTCATTATTGGGAGGTGTTTTGGCCTGGAAATTTAGACATCCTTTACACCTAGGTCTGACTGATGGAGCAATGCTGGGGTGTTTAGTGGCAATCTGCTATCTCCTGTTTATAGGAACAACAGGATGGATACCTATAATTCCGTCAGCTTTAGCCTTAGTCTTTACAGGCTTAAGTGTTATGGCTTACACGACTTACCAAACCCAACAGCAAACAAAGATTATTATTCTTCAAGTTGAAAAACAACAAGAAGTGATCGCACAATTAAATACACTTCTCAAAGAAACCTCTCACATACAGGATACCCTCCCTCCTTCCCCTGTTGTCTCTCCTCCTTCCCGTTCTCCTCTACTGCGAGGGCGCTATGAAATCACTACAGTTCTTGGTTCAGGTGGATTTGGCTGTACTTATTTGGCTGCAGATACCCAGCGTCCAGGTCATCCTATTTGTGTTGTCAAACAATTGATGCCAGCTCGCCGAGACCCAAAATTTTTACAGGTTGCGAGAAGATTATTTGACACTGAAGCTGAAATTTTAGAAGTTTTGGGTAAACACAATCAGATTCCAGAACTCCTGGCATATTTTGAAGAAAATCATGAATTTTATTTAGTACAAGAATATATTCAGGGACATGCTTTGAGTGAGGAATTGCCTCCTATTCAGGGGATAAAAGATGAAGATTCTGTTATAAAAATTTTAAAAGAAATTTTAGGAATCTTGGAATTTGTTCACGAGTACAGAGTGATTCATCGTGATATTAAGCCTAGTAATATTATTAGATCTATTACCGATAATCGGCTAGTACTAATCGATTTTGGTGCTGTTAAGCTAATGCAACCACCTGCTACAGAAAAGACCGAATTAGCAACTGTAGCTATTGGGACACGGGGTTATGCACCCCCCGAACAATTTATCGGTTATCCTCGCTTAAATAGTGATATTTACGCTTTAGGAATCATTGCTATTCAAGCAATAACAGGTATCTTACCTCAAGAACTCCAACCTCATGCCGATACAGGTACTATCATGTGGCGTCAATGGGCCCAAGTGAGTGAAGAATTAGCGGTGATTTTGGATAAGATGGTGCGTTATCACTTTAGCGATCGCTACCAATCAGCTGCAGCAGTACTACAGGATTTGAAACAAATTACATCGTGAAGGGTTGCATTTCATGACTCAAAAACAACAATCACAAATTGAAGGTATCTATGAGGTGTGTATTGGCGTTATAGAACCAATCTCAGCAATTCAATATTGGGAGCAATTTGGTTATCACGTTGGTCGAATTGGAGAACTATCTGCTGCTGCAGCTCATCAGTTGTATGGAGTAGATTCATCTTTGCAGTCGATCCGCCTCTATCATCAAAATGCAGATCATGGTTTGATCCGGCTGATGGTTTGGCAAAACCATATCAATGAAGGATTGGGGATGGAGTCGATGAAAGTAAAGGGTAATCGGTGGGCAACAACTTTAACTGCTGATGTGTTAAACATTTTGAATCATATCGAAGAAGCTGTTGCAGATAGTTGGCCGATCAAGTACACCAATCCTTACTGGGAAGTTATCTACAACAAGGACAGAAAAAGCCGTCCTTTTTTTGACACAGCAATAGGAGTACGAGAAATGCTCATGCTGCAACCGCTAACGCGCCAGGTTCTGTTTCAAAGATACGGCTACACATTGCCACACTATGGAGCCATCAACACTAATTCTGCCTTTAAGACCAGCCAGTTTACCCATTTAGGAATGGTCATTCAAGATGATAGTAAGGAAACGCTGAAATTTTATGAGGAAGTTTTGGGTCTGCTACGAGTGCGTGATGACGTGGAGACTAGCTATGAATCATCATTAGCAGGTCGGGCAATTTTTGATCTACAACCCGGAGAAAAGTTTGTAGTCACTGCTTTTGATGATCCGCGTTCGTCCACATCTGATTTATTTGCTGCACGATCCGGTAGACTTTACATCATTCGGTTTCCCGATTCTATCGTTCTAAATTCCCGCTTTGAAGCTGCGCAACCAGGTAGTTTGGGGATGTGTTTGTACACTTATCGAGTTCGAGAAATAAATTTGTACAGCGATCTCATTAAAGCAAGTGCAACACAACAGGTAACAGCGATTATTAACAATGAGTTTGAGGAAGCAAGCTTCTCGTTTGTTTCACCTGATGGTTATTTTTGGAACTTATTAGCTGCTTAAAACTATGTCGTACTTATGCGGTTTTTAAAACTCTCGAATGTTACACTATAGACGCAGTATCAAAGGTATCAAATAACTCTTGTACAAAAATCAAACTTGTTTTGTTTAAGCACAAAAAAGCACTTGAGAGTTTTTTCCCGCCCAAGCGCTTCCCCGCATAACTTTATACCAACTCACTTACTTGATGCAACATTTTAAGTCCGCAATACCCCAGAAACCGGAGTGATCGCAAAGATAACTTGTAGCAAAAATGCGGTGAAGTGGTATCACTCCTTGCACAAACATAGAATATCGCTTCTCCCATTAGGCAAGGAATCTAGTAAGTGACACTTTGTCAACTGACACTAGTAATATACAGATCAAACCAGTGATAAGTTTAGCAAAGCTCACCAAAACAACTCGTATGACTATATAGTGAAAAAAGAACTATGTGTTGATCGTGTTAACACTCATTAAGTACTGAAAAACAATGGGACTTTTGAGAGAATTCATGTAAATTTTTGTTATGGTGTAAAATTGAGTTTATGTACTAAATTTGCTGCTGTAAATTATCCAGGCTCAATATACCTGTACTAAAACATCTCACCTTGCTTATTTTCAAAGATCTTCCACGATGTAATTTGAACTGCCAAAATCGGTAGAAAGGTGGTTATGGCTCGCAAACGCTTAATTATTGAAATGGGAATGGGGGTAGATCAGCACGGACAAGAACCAACCGTGGCAGCAGCAAGAGCTGTGAGAAACGCGATCGCTCACAATGCTTTGCCCGGTGTATGGGAAGTCGCAAATTTAAGTGATCCAAATGAAATGATTGTAGAGGTAAAAGTGGCAGTGCCTTACCCAGACCAAGTGCGAGCAGAAGAGGTGCTAGCTGTACTACCCTTTGGGCGCAAGACCCTAAGCGTTGAGTCAGGGGGAATGGTTGTTCAAGGTAGAGCAATTCCAGTCCTCAACGATAAAAATGACGAAATGCTGATAGCTGTTGCCGCTGTCACAGTTTTTGTAGAAACTGAGCCTTAACCGTAAGGCCGTGGGAATAGAGACAACTATATTATGACGAATGTTAAATTTCTTGTTTTCTGCCCATGCCCCATGCCCGACCTTAACAAATAATCGTTTATTCTCAACGACCTACTTATATCTCTATCATGCTAAGCTAGAAAAGCTGGGGTAAGAATCTCTGAAAGTAAGTCCTATAGACGATAAACCTTCACCACCTGAGGACAATGTTTCAAGAGGATAAATCACTCCAGATTCATGAGATTAGCAAACTTAAACCAACACACTTCGCTGATTTAATTAGAGCAGCACAGCTGATTTTTGATCCTGCAGCAGGGGTCTCTGGCAGATCTAAACAAGTAGACTGGCAAGAGTTTGGTATTCCCGATCCTGTTGCAAGAAATCTCAAAGTACTAGGTCAAGAGTATCGATATGCCTCTCCCCATGTTCCAGCTGATATCGTTTGGAGCAAATTAACTCCACAGACGCGTATCTGGTTCATAGAAAATAAGGATGAACTGTGGAGAATAGAAGAGGCTTTCCCTGCGCTAGATGAAGATTAGGACTACTAATTGGGGACCTTGAAAGCAGAAATTAATAGTACGACACAATAGATGCTGTACACTATAAAGCAGGTATTATTATGTTCGAAGCGTCTACCCTTAGGCAAATCGCCCAAGGGTTTTTTATCTTTAATGAGCGAGGAATTTAAAAGTCTTAGACTTTTTGCTTGCTTGTATTCATCAATGAACAACCCCTACGGCAAAATTAACCGTATATGGTTCTTCTAATGATTGCTGAGTACTAGCTTTAATAATATTGAGATAGCGACAAAAGGATTGTAGCTGTTGCGGATTGGGACAATATGTCAGATTCCCTTGTTTCTCAAAAAGTGGTGCAGCGGAGATTGCTTGATAGTCAGGATTTTCTTTTGCACTTGAAGTTAACCAGTGAGAATTTAGACTCGATGGGATCAACCCTGGTGGGAGTTCACCTTCTAAAAATGCTAGCAGGCGTTGCTGACAATTGCGGGTGTTAATGCCACGATTCTCGAATAACTGGATAACTTCATCGAAAGATAAAGATCGTTCTGGTAACAAGCTAAGTAATTCGGTAAATAGAAAATAGTCGGTATACTGTTGTCTAGAGACTTCTACAACCTGGGGATGTAGAGGTAACACTGCTAGACCATACGCTACTCGACTACAGCTAGGTTCTCCATTGTCACCAAGGTAGAAATCTTGAATAATCCTAGCGTTCGGTAGTTTTTGTCGTAACCAACGATTTACCGCACCAATGGATGCAACCCCACCAGTTAAGATCGCTTGATTTATTGCTTCCGTAGGTATGCCTTTAGCAACCAAAAGTCTATTCAGCTCCCGATTGAGACGTCGTACAAACGGCACAAACACTTGGCTTTCTAAGTCTCTCCGGTTTAATATCCACTGCTGATCTGCTAACTCTAGGGTAAAAGAGTCTTGATGCTGCAAAATTAACTTTAGGGCGATCGCTGCATCCAGCATTGCCTTTCCTAAAAGGGAACCCTCCAAACGTTGTTGAAGACGAATGCGATCGCTAATATCTGGTTCTCCTGGTCGGGGCAAATTTAATTCTCCCCATGCTATGTTAGACAGTTGCATTTCATCTAAACCAGGAATTGAGGATTGCCATGGCCAAGGATGACTAGTGTCACCGTTGCTTTCGGCTTGTGTATCAGTACGCGATTGTCGCCATTTTGTGGAGAAGAGGAGTTGGCAGATAATATCCTGCTCTATTCCTTTGCCAGCATAGGCAAAGCCGTGAAGCATAAAGTCGCTGTGAGTTAACTCGTCCAAATGTTCTGGCAAATCAACCAAAGCCATTTCTGTACAAGCTGCGCCAATATTAATGACGAGAGTATTGCCAATCAGCGGATAGTCACTGGTTTTGGCAAGACGAGAACCTTGATAAGTATTTAATTCTACTGTTTCACCGTTAGCGCCATCAAGCTCTGAAAGCAAACTAGCGATCGCCTCCTCTATAAAGAACACTTGTTGAGGATGTCGTACTAATTTGCTAGTGAGTAAGGCTTCTCGTACATTGAAGCGATATTGTTCTGACCAGTTAGATGGACAAGTGCAGATCACACCAGCAAGATTATCGATAATGCCATAGAAGGTGTGTTGGCTTAGACCAACGGCACCAGCCGTTAAATTTAAGGTAGTGCTACCAGAATCTGATTTCAGGGTTAAGAGCAATTTCGAGAGCGATCGTACAACCCAAACTAAAGGAACTGTCGAAACTTCATTTAACTGCAGTA
Organism: Nostocales cyanobacterium Centralia_MAG_434; assembly: GCA_021324415.1. Taxonomy (GTDB): domain Bacteria; phylum Cyanobacteriota; class Cyanobacteriia; order Cyanobacteriales; family Nostocaceae; genus JAJPJF01. Next base: position 6,233 of record JAJPJF010000146.1, on the reverse strand, counting down.
CTGGTTCCCATTTGTGCTGTTCATCTTTGTAAGGGAGAGCAACCTGTAAATATGGCTTCAATTGTGCTGAGAAGTGGTTTTGTCCCGGAGCTGATGCTGATTGCTGTTTTGAGGCGTGTTCTTCTGCAACTGCTGCTGGTATTGTCTTGTCAAGATCTTCTTTGCTTTCTGTCTCACCAGGAGTCACAGACGCATTGGGTAGATAAACCTCTGCTGGTAAACGGAACGAGTGCTTGATTGAATCTGCTGCTGGTGGATTTTCTGCTGACCAGTAGAGAGGATAAATCTCTACAGTAGAGCGATTCAAAAGTGCTGCAGAAATTCCTGTTGTACCCAAATCAACACCTAAATACCAAACTGAGTCCAGAGTCTTAGACAATTCCGTATTGTCTAATGGTTTGGAAACAGAAACTGAAGAACTTTCAGGTTTGTCTGTTGAGACTTCCTGTTTTTTTTCAGCTTCGTTAACCTGATCTGCTGCAGTGCTTACTTCTAACTGAGTATCCACCTGCCCAGATGCTTCTAGATTTGTGGGAGTATTTGCTGCTAGTGCTTGATTTTCTCCGCTAGTCGCAGGCTGCAATTGGATATTTTGTGTTGCATCAAAATTGATCAAATCCTGTTCCAATTGCCTTAACTGAGCTTCTTCTAAGGAAATCTCAGGTACTGTTGTCGCTGATTCTTCCTCTTGAGCTAGCAAATTTTCCTTTGGGGAAGCGGGAGTATAGTTATTAGACGGGGTTTCTAAATCCTGATTATAAATACCTGCTGGTGGTTCAACAAGACTAGAGGTTGTTGTAGAGTCTATATTTTCGTCTGATATTAATTTGTTGTCAGAATCTGATAATTGTTCCGTTGCTTGGAATGAATTGTCTTGTGTATCAAAATTGTGTGCATTCAAAAGACCTGCATCTGGTTCGTCAAACCAAGGGTCTGGCACTATAACAGGAGCATCCTCTACTTGTTGTATCTGATCGCTTACATGGGGATCTGTCAACGGTTCATGTGTCGTATCTGTAACTTCATCATGTACCTCATGTGTGGTGGGATCTTTGACAACTTCTGAAGTTAGTGGTGGATTCTCCACCGAAGAGTCTGTTATTTCTACAGGTGGTTCATCTTTTGCCTGTGTTTCATCGTGTGGAGTTGGTGGTAGTGAATTCTCCACCGAAGAGTCTGTTATTTCTACAGGTGGTTCATCTTTTGCCTGTGTTTCATCATGTAGAGTTGGCAGTGGTGGATTCTCCACCGAAGAGTCCGTTGTTTCTACAGGTGGTTCATCTTTTGCCTGTGTTTCATCATGTAGAGTTGGCAGTGGTGGATTCTCCACCGAAGAGTCTGTTGTTTCTACAGGTGGTTCATCTTCTGCCTGTGTTTCATCATGTAGAGTTGGCAGTGGTGGATTCTCCACCGAAGAGTCTGTTGTTTCTACAGGTGGTTCATCTGTTGTATCTACAACCTGTTCGATGGTATGGTCACTAACTCCCTCGTCTAACACCTCTGTCATTTCGGGTGCAGATGGTGGCATTTTACTATCTACAGAGGAGCTATTGCTAACATCTGTTACCTCAGGCGTTGAATCACTATCAAGGCTGGAGTCCGTTAAATCATCAGTACCAAACAAGCTAGCGTATAGTTGATCTACTTCATCACCTACGACCTCTGAATCATCTGGATGTGTGTGGACGTTAAAAGTAGAATTCTGGGTGTCCTGATTTAATTGCAAAAGCATTGCATCCAGTTCCTGAGTGCTAGAAGCATCTGTGAAAGGCTCTAAACTTGGTTGTTGGTAACTGTCTACTGGTAATGAAGTACTTACTTGTGCAATTTCTAAGGAATTAGGGGTAGCCTCTGTGGTTTCAGATGCACTTGCCAGTAGTTTATTTTCTACATTAGAAGTAAATGCATTATTGATCGCGGTTTGTTGCTGTAACTGCTGGAGCACATTATTGATCCAGCTTACCAACAACTGTTCTCCTTGCATTCCCTTGCTATGCATTCTTGCAAGTGCTTGCGATAAAGACTCATCATAAGTATGAATATTTCGCTGTAGCGCTTCAAAGACAACATTCACAGTTCCATCTAATGCAAGTAATTGTTCATCCAACTCTTTAGCAAGTCGTGTTAAACGTTCCACCTGTTCTGGTGATTCTAGCGAAGATTGGCCAGAAGAGAATGTTAATTCTAGTTTGCCCTTTTGATTAGCTAAACTAGAGGCATCAATTGTTCGCAAAGACTGAGTAGGATTTGCAGTTGTCTCTCCTCTAGAAGGCGCTAAACTTGCCATTAAACGATTCATTAGCACTTGCAGAAATTCGGAAATCATCTTCTCTTGGGTTGCCATCTGCTGTGCTAGCGAGTAATTTTGCAATCTTTTTTGCTCTAGCTGCCTAATTTCTTGTATGAGAGTTGCTCTTTCTTGCAACAGTGTTTGTAGTTCTGCTTGCAAAGGCATGAGTAATGCTGAAAACGCTTTGTTTATCTGGGATGATTCAACGAAAGTGCTCTCCTGTGGGTTGGGTTGGTTATCTCCTGATGAAGGTACTTGATGACTTTGATCGACAAATTTAGCTAATAAAGGCGATAATTGATACTGTTGTTCTCTCTGATTTTCTTGGCTATTGCCTTGAGCATCACTTTCTGCAAGTTCCACAAGAAAGTGACGAACACGTTCTAAAAGTTGTCTAGGTTCTTGTCCTTGACCTGGAAGAATCTTAGGTAAGCGATTGACTTTATTGGCGAGGAAGTTGTCAATATCTGCGACTAGTGTTTGAATTTCGGTTATGCGGGAAGTCACTTTTAATTACCCTATCTAAATAACTGTACTTTTTGTAGTATGAAAAATTACTTTACGACTTGTGCAATTATGTTACCAATTCCAAGACAAAGGTGCGACAATTATCAATTTCCTATTGTTTTCCACAGTTAGCCTTACAGTTGACTCTAGTTTTAAAACATCAAATGGGTATTCTAAACTGTCGAAGGGACGATAGTTAAGTGCTGTGATCTTTCTCAATGAAAAAGAATGCTGCATTACTTTTATCAAGGTTCGGGTTCGAGCAATGGTAATTTTTTAGGAGGAAACTGCGATCGCTGTATGGCTGATTCTGAAGTTATCAGCAGCAGAGGCGACCACTTAGACTTCTCCTGTAAAAACAGATAAAAACCTTAGGTTAGCAAAAATCAATTGCTTTGACTATCATTGATATAATTGGTTATTGTTTGCTCATTATTATTAATAATTATGTTTGCAATGAAGCTAGCTCCAAGTAAAGACTCCAGTAAGCTACTATGATGTATTTGATACAAAAAATTTCAAAAGAAGGAGTCAGTAGGGGTACACTAATGTGGTACTTGTGTGGAACCAAGAACTATTTTAGTTCTTGTGTAACTGACTGAACGACTTCTTTGCCAAAAGCACTACCTTCAATAAATAAAATCAAATAAGAAATTATTATTAACATGTACAAGGCATTGCTTGAGGTGAGAAATTTTCCAAGTCATAAGCTTCTAACGTCTGAAATCCCTAACGCTTAGATAGCTTTTTTGTGTAACATAGATCAGCTTTACGTTTGAAAAGGGCTGTGCTTTGATAGCTTGGGCTCAAGAGCACGCTTCTAGTATATTGCAGCTTTAAAAAAAGATTTCTAATGGAAGACCGACACAGCTTGCATGCACCCGTCAATCCCCCGATGAGATCGACACCCTTCTTTCAAGGGTTACCAGAAGCTGTTGTAGAACCAGCCTTAACCCATTTTGTGACCCGCACTCATCCCGCTAATCAAGTGATTCTGCTGGAAAATGATTGGGGAGGTTCTGTATACTTTATTGTCAATGGATGGGTGAAAATTCGTACTTACAATTTAGAAGGCAAAGAGGTAACACTAAATATTCTTGGTCAGGGAGAAATATTTGGTGAAATGGCAGCGCTTGATGAAGTGCCTCGCTCCACTGATGTGATCACTTTGACTTCTACTATTATTGGTAGTATGCCTGCTCAAGATTTTGTCAAGTTGCTACAGACAGAACCTTTAGCAGGAGTCCGATTAGCACAGCTGATGGCAAGACGATTGCGCCAGGTGAATCGGCGACTGCGATTACGAGAATCTGATAGCCAGTCAAGAGTCGCAGACACACTCTTGTTTCTAGCGGAGGGACAAGGAAAGAAAAAACAGGCAGGAACTGAAATACCTAATTTACCGCATCGAGAACTGAGTAGCTTGAGTGGTCTAGCTCGAGAAACAGTTACACGTGTATTGACACGCTTAGAAAAAAAAGGATTGATTAAACGCGAGCTAGACGTCATTTGTATTCCCGATCTACTAGCTTTGGAACGGATGATAGTTTAACCACAACAACAGGTGTGAGGGTGTGGGGGTGTCAGAAATAAAAATCTAATTTTGAGCTAGTTATTTTAATTAATGGTTAAACAAACAAAAGAACTGCAAAAGACCCCAATTAAGCTAGAAGCGCCCTTACGAATGGTTGAGACAGCATTTCTAGCCAGTACTGCTAGCTTGATTTGGTTTATTAATTTCTACTTTCCTTTGGGCCCAGTTTTACGAATATTTTTTCCGGTACCAATTGCCCTAGTATACCTTCGTTGGGGTAACCGAGCAGCATGGATGGCGGCAGTTACGTCTGGATTGCTACTTTCAGTGTTGATGGGTCCATTTCGTAGCATGTTGTTTGTCATGCCCTTTGCGTTTATGGGTGTACTTTTGGGCGCAACATGGCATCGTCGTGTTCCTTGGATTGTTTCCATTAGCTTAGGTGCACTGCTTGGCACTTTAGGCGTCTTTTTTCGCTTATGGTTGTTGTCTGTATTAACGAACCAAGATCTGTGGATTTATCTGGTTAATCAGTTTACAGACATAATGGAGTGGATATTTCTTAAGTTGGAGATATTAGCAACACCCAGCGTATTTTGGATTCAAGTCGTGACAATCGGCGTCATTCTGGTGAACAACTTCATCTACCTATTTGTCGTACATTTAGCTGCGTGGTTGTTATTAGATCGTTTAGGTAACCCCATCCCTCGTCCCCCCCGCTGGGTGCAAGTACTTATGGATTATGAATAGTCATGATTCACATTTATACCCAGATAGAACAGGGTGAGAAATGGATTGCCCGTTATCGTGGTTGTTTACCTGTATTTGCTTGTGTTTTAGGGTTTACTGAAACAGGTCTGATTTCAGGGATTTCTGCTGCTGGGCGAACTCCAGAGGATAGGAAATATACAGCTTGTGCCGATGCTGAGTTTTTGTACTATGGTCCGAAAAAAAAGCCTCAGTATCCGCTACCACCGCTTGAGGCTGGCGCATCCCCTGTGTTGATCTCTCGCGCCATAGTTGAGGCACTAAAGATTCCTATTTATTTATTCAATGCTGGACTGCCTCAACCTCCTGCTGCACCCACAATTGACTTAGGAGGCACTCCAGCTAGATGCTTAAGCCAAGGTCAAGCTATGAAATTAGTGACAGTACAGCACTTGCTAGAACAGGGGCTGTTTTGGGGTGAACGTTTAGGTACAAACCTAAAAAATAAGTATCTTATTTTAGGCGAGTGCGTTGTTGGCGGAACCACAACCGCTTTAGCAGTTTTAAGCGCCTTAGGTATCCCAGCTTTAGGAAAAGTCAACAGCAGTCACCCAACTTGTAACCACAAACAAAAGTGGGTGGTGGTTCAGGCTGGGTTGGAAAAAGCGGGTTTAGGGAGTAGGGAACTCGGGTTCCATACTCCCTCTTCAGTTGATCCCCTCGAAATCGTGGTAGCTGTCGGTGATCCGATGCAGGTGGTAGTTGCTGGAATGGCGATCGCGGCTAGTCGCAGTTGTGGCGTTTTACTTGCTGGAGGAACGCAAATGCTGGCTGTTTATGCGCTCATGAGTGCGATCGCTCGAGCTTACGCCTTATCCTGGCGACCAAAAGAAATAGTTGTTGGAACAACCCGATGGGTAGCAGAAGATCCAACAGGGGGAACTGTCGAACTAGCTCAACTTGTTGGTCAAAGCAATCACATATTTGATGATGTTGCTCCACCCTTATTAGCAACTAGGCTCAGTTTTGCTAATTCTCGCTATCCTCAGTTGCAAGCTTATGAGCAGGGCTTTGTGAAAGAAGGTATGGGCGCAGGAGGCGCTTGTATTGCTGCTCATCTTAGCCAAGATTGGCAACAATCCCATCTTTTAGAAGCAATTGAAGCCTTACTAGAGCAATTTCACCAAACCAGCT
>JAJPJF010000151.1 GCA_021324415.1 Nostocales cyanobacterium Centralia_MAG_434 | reverse complement strand
GGTTTAGACCTTAGTGGAATCAGTAGGGTGTCTTTGATAGCACCATTGAAAGTTCGTTTGTGGACTCTTCAAGAATCCCACGGCTAAAAGCCGGGGGGAGTATCAAGAAGTATCATCACACGCGGCTCATACATGGTGTTAAGTGATGGTAGAGTTTGTTTTGAATATCAGTTTGCTATTAATCTATTAATAGAATAGTATTGAATTTATAAAAAAAGGCTAAGTGATTGACAACCTACTTTTCCTACTTTTCCTACTTTTTAATTAATTTTTAATTAGAAAATTACCTACTTTTCCTACTTGGAAGAATACTAGATTTTTGCTATTTTGCTAGCAGACACAAAAATAGTAATGTTGCCGAGGCACACTTCACGAGTTTATTCTGTAGAGACTATCGAGAAGTGTGAGGGAACCTGATAGGAGTTTCATAAGCTAACTATCAATAGCATTGACTGCATTCACAGACCTTCCTGAGAATGCCTTAATGATTTTTTTCAAAAATATTGGAGTCAGACCATAATGTTGGTTGAATCAGACAACAAATTGCCCCAACAATTCTGCGTATTTGGCAAAGATCACGAGGATAGAACTTACTTCATCAAGAATATGACTTTATCGGAGTATCTTTGGTGCTACGCCGAGAAAAAGCTAACACTTGGTCAACAGGTTTATGGAGAAATTAAACCTCCTCAACATCCAGAAGATTTTCCGATGTTAATTATTTGTTCACCACTACAAACCATAGAGAGAAAGCAAGTCCAAGAACTGACTCAAAGTTTAATGTTGTAATACACATAGCAAGCTTGTCTCTTGTCCCATGTAGCACCGATCAGTCCAGCATTTCTGAGCTTTCTTAAGCAGTTGTTAACATGGGATGAACCATACATATTTATTTCTTTAACTAATAAAGCACTTGTATACGGCTGGCGGCGTAAATATTCACTCACAAGCTTTAAGCAAGAAGAATTAGAACTACGTGTTTTTAGTTTTTCTGAAGTGGTAAGTTGCTCGGCAGAGCTTTCTTGTGCATGTACCATATGAGTAATAATTTGTTAAATCGAGTTTGTATAATTGGTTCTAGTTTAAAAAACTGCTAACGATGAAAGCAATTTTGTTTTTTTATTAAAACAATAAATAAAAGTGATTGATCTTCTTCAGGAAGAAGGGTAAGGCGCACAGATCTTCGAGGTTTTGGGAGAGCTTACCCTGCCAAATTTGAAAATAGCTGTAGAATGCAAGAGTAAAACCCCACTACAGTGAGTGGGGTGCATGGAAATGGAGATCCCGAGCAAGTAACGTCTAACTTACATAGGGTCATAGCAAGATTAGCTTTTAATTCTGAGCAAAATCTGTAGCTGATGAGGGTGCTCACTATAGGGCGATCGCACGTCAGTTCCTGTAAAATATTAGACCTGTCAATATTTATAAATATTATACTTTTGACCAACTTACTGCGAAGTATAGGTTAAGGTATTGCATCTTGCTCATGCTTTTCTTGTAAAAAATCACTTTATTGGACACGAATGACACTAATTAGTCTGACCAAAGAATTAGACAATATCAGTAAGTATAGTGATGGTGAACTCATCCTGCGAAATCATCATGTCATTTGGCATCTTTACCTTGTCCGTGGTCAATTGCTTTACGCGATAAGTGAGATTCATCGCGTAAGGCGCTGGGATAGAGCCTTAAAGCAACATTGTTCCAAATGGAATTGGAAGGCTCTGGTATCTCAGTCATTGAACAATCAGCCTTGGGAATGTCAAATCCTTGATCTAGGACTTAGCCAAAAGCAACTTAGCTTGATACAAGCTAATTCGATCATTCGTACTGTGTTCCAAGAATGTTTATTTGATCTCATCAGTTACGCAGATTTGAAAAGCGATTGGAAACCGAGCCGAGAAGCTATATCGACATCGACTTACTGCCGAGTTGTATCCTTATCTCACCAAGGAATACAGTCAGTTCTCACTAAAGTCATGCACATACATAAAAAATGGCAAGCAGAAGGTTTGAGTCATCTTTGTCCTAATTTTGTACCTGTTTTGCAGTACACAGCAGACCCTCAAAAGCTCCCTGTTCAAAACAAGTATCTTAACGGTGAGTTTACCTTGTGGGACATTGCTTGGCAGACAGAACAATCAGTGACAGAGGTTACTTGCTCCTTAATGCCTTGGTTTAACAGAGGGATAATACAATTCCTAGAGGTTCCTGATACACCGCTAGTGTCTGTTCCACAACCAGTTGTAACACCACAACCAGTTGTAACACCACAGCCATCAGTTTCACCAACGCACTCATTGTATGAACCCAAGCCCATAGAATCCGTACCCAAACAGCCTGTTATTGCCTGTATTGATGATAGTCCTGTGTTGGCTCTCAGTTTGAAAAAAATCTTGACATCAGCAGGGTATCAAGTGCTGATTATTCCAGAGCCGATGCGGGGGTTTAGTGAACTCATTGAACATAAACCTGATATCATCTTGCTAGACCTACATTTGCCCAATGCTGACGGTTACAGTGTATGTAAATTTTTACGAGATACCCCTGTGTTTAAAAAAACACCGATTATTATCCTCACAGCTAATAATACCCCTATTGATCGTGCTCGTGCTCATTTAGCTGGTGCAACTGAGTTTTTAAGCAAACCTCCACAGACGCAACAATTATTGCTCTTAATTAAGAAATACCTTGGGCATTAAGAACAACAAATCAAATTGTTTCATCAACAATTAACCCACCAGTCAGGAGAATTTTTTCTAAATTCACAAGACACATCATTTTTTCCCGATAGGGAACTGTTCCTTGAAGATAGTCTTTGTTATTTGAATACATAAGAGGGTGTATTGGCTTGAGATCTTGTGGGTTGAGTAAAAACATGACATCACAAACATCTTCTACTACAAGACCGACAACTATATTCTCAACCTCAATAACCATAACCTTAGAAGCATTGGCTAGGCTTCTAGCTGGTAGATTTAACAATCTCCCAATATCAATTAAGGTAAGAATCTCTCCCCGCAAGTTCATGTTTCCAATGATATATGCTGGACAGCAGGGGATAGGAGTCATTTTTTGAACGTCAGTAAACTCCCGCACCAATTTTAAGTCAATACTAAAAAAATCTCCATTCAATTCAAATACTGTAAGAGGTCTTAAATTTTTGACATCCTGAATTTCTGTTGATAGCTTAAGACTATTAGCTCGTTCTCGAAAAACCTCTTTCTCTTGCAAAGTTGCATTTGATTGAAAATTAGACTGTTGAGTTGATAGTAACTTAGAAGTATGAAAGTGAGAGTTATCTAGAAGCTGGCTATTATGAATCTCTTCAGATATAAAATGTTGAATTTCTGTATTTTGAAACCAATTTTCTGGATGATGAAGGATGAAAATATCTTGCTGATTGCTGATAATTCCAAAAACAATTTTCTTTCGCTGAAAATCGGAAATTTCTGGATTGTGAGAAAAATCGGTTATGATTTCTTTTGGATCTATACTTTTTACCTCCTGTATTTTATTAACAATAATACCAACTCTTAAGTTTTCGCATTTTAAAATCACTAAACTATCTGTTAAGCGGTAATTTTGTGTTGAATTACCAAAATAAAGATTAAGATCTATGACTGGTAAAATATCTCCTCTAATATTAACAGTACCAATGATATTCAGAGAAGGGTTAAAAGTTGGTGTCAATTCAGGTAAAGCACAGACCTCGTCGATATAACCCGTATTTATGCCACAGATATATTTGTTTAAGCTAAAGATGAGATAGGTTGATTTTTTCATTTTTTCGAACAGATTTGAGAGAACATCAAGAATATAGAGTTTAGTAGAGACAAAGAGTTTAATAAAATATTTTTATTTTAAGGGTCGTTGATATATGAGTGATTCAGGAAAGACTTTTGTCTGAAACTTATTAAGATTTTGACTAGAAAGTTCTGTATGGCCCGTCAGGAGATATCCCAAAGGCTGGAGTGTATGATAAAATTTGTCTAAAACTTTTGCTATTGCTCCCACATCAAAGTATATAAAAACATTACGACAAATAATTAAGTCCATATCTCTTAGCTGAAAACCGAATTGAGGTAGTGGATCTTTAACTAAATTAAAATTTATAAATTTAACCATTTGCTTAATTTCCCTATCTATCAGATAATGATCGTTAATTAGAAGAAAGTAGCGCTGTATTATTTCAGCAGGAGAATTTCTAAATGACCAGGATGTATAAATTCCTGTTTGCGCTTTATTTAATGCTGCTTGATTAATATCTAAGCCAAAAATCATGATTTTCCATTCCTCTATATTAGGAATGATTTCTCTAAGAAGAATAGCCAGAGAATAAGGTTCTTCTCCAGTAGCACAGCCTGCACTACAAAGCCGAATTGTTTTATTCAATTGTTTTCTTTTAATTATCTCTGGAAAAATATGATTTCGTAAAACATTAAATTGACCTTGATCACGGAAGAAATAGCTATCAGTATTTGTCAATAAAATAACTAGTTTTCGCCACTCTTTAAAACTCTCTATTGTAGCTGATTCCAAAAAATGATAGTAGTGTTCTGGAAGTGATAACTTAAGAGCTTTCATCCTAGAAAAAATTTTTTCTACAAAATCTGTTTTCTCTCTGTGTTTAATATCTAGTCCCGTTTGGTAAGCTATTAACTCTATAAAAGCTTGTTTTAGCTCTTCAGTTAAAGATTTTGTATTTGTCACGTAGAACTCCTGTTGTTCTTTTTTAAGCTCAAAAATTTTTCATCTACTTGCAATTTGTTACTTAGACCTGTGTCTGCCTTATTCCGAAACAGGGCTATGAGTGTTGGTGCGATCGCTTGAATTGGTAAAATCTGTTTTACGGCTCCTAGACTAATTGCTTCTCTGGGCATGCCGAACACGACAGAGGTAGCTTCATCTTGAGCAATCGTCAAACCACCAACTTGGGCGATCGCCTGCATTCCTTGTGCGCCATCTTTACCCATACCCGTCAACAGTATTCCTAGTGTTGCTTTACCATAGAACTTAGCTACAGATTCAAATGCAACTGTTACAGAAGGGCGATGTCCTAACACTGGTGGTGCATTAGAGTATATAAATTGACCCCACTCATTCAGTTCTAAATGTTGCTTTTCTGGCGGGAAATAAATTATTCCTGGTTTCGGTATTTCCCCTGACTGAGCAATCTGAATTGGCAACTGACAACTGTTCCCTAACCAGTCAATTAACCCTTGTAAAAAACCAAAACAAATGTGCTGTACACAAATAATTGGTACAGGAAAGTTTTCGGGTAGCTGCGTGAACAATTCCTGGAGAGCTTGAGGACCACCAGTAGAAGCACCAATCACGACTACTTTGATCTTTGGATTGTCTTCCAAAGACAATTTGACATAATTGTCTGTTTCTAAGCTTTTTGATGGAAAAGCCAACTTTCGTTTTTTCTTTAAAACTTTGACTCCAGACAAAACTTTAATCTTTTGAATTAATTCCTGCTGAAGTTGCTTATCATTTATCGTCAATCCCGCTAAAGGCTTAGGTAAAATATCTACCGCTCCAGCATCTAAAAGTTGAAAAACATGATGAGTATCATCTTTTTGTACTGAGACACTGATGACTAAGATAGGACGAGGATAAAGCACCATGATTTCAGAGATAAATTTCAAACCATCCATCTTAGGCATATGGAGATCTGTACAAATCACATCTGGTTGAGTTTCGGGAATGAGCGATAATGCTTCTAACCCATTCCTAGCTTCTCCTACCACTTCAATCTCTGGTGATGAATTGAGAATTCTTTTGAGAATGACTAGTGCAATTTGTGAATCTTCAACTAAAAAAACTCGAATAGGCATGGGGGGGATGAGAGTTAGGAGTTGGGAGTTGGGAATAGGGGAGGGAGGACAAGGAGGACAAGGAGGACAAGGAGGACAAGGAGGACAAGGGAGACAAGGGGGATAAGGAGGACAAGGAGGACAAGGGGGATAAGGGAGACAAGGGGGACAAGGAGGACAAGGGGGACAAGGAGGACAAGGAGGACAAGGAGGACAAGGGAGATAAGGAGGACAAGGGGGAGGAAATAAGAATTAAATTAGTTTTTCTAAAACTTCTAAAAGAACATTTTGATTGAATTTTCCTTTTGTTATATAAGCATCAGCTCCGGCTTCAGCACCTCTTTGTTTATCTTCGTCAGCATTAAGTGTTGTGACTAAAATTATTGGCAAATTGCTATACTCTGGGTGTTGGCGAATTTTAGCAGTTAATGAAAAACCATCTAGATTAGGCATTTCTATGTCAGATAACACTGCATCAAATTGACGTGTTTTTAATTTGTCATAGCCATCTAATCCATCTACAGCAATGACGACTTCGTAACCTGCTCTTTCCAAAAGTCGCTTTTCTTGGGTGCGAACAGGGATTGAGTCTTCTACCAAAAGAATGACTGGCTTACGGCTAACTGTTTCCTTTGATTTAATTGAGACTGAAGATTTGTTTGGCTTTTGCAGTGATTTTAGTAAATCTGAAGGGTTCAGAATCATGCATACTTCCCCTGTGGGAAGAATAGTGGCTCCAGTGACATTACGAACCCTTTTTAACAGCTGACTTTGAGGTTTGATCACGACTTCTTGAGTATCTAAGAGGCGATCTACAAGGAATCCAGCTTGTTCTTCTCCAACCTGTAGTAAAATGCAAGGTTGAAATTGACTCCTTTGTGAGTCAACTCTACTAGCGAATGCATACGTATGAGAGTTGGAGAGTTCTAATAAATCTGCTAAGTTAACAACAGAAATTTCTTGTTCTTTAAAGGTAATAGTCTTTCTGCCTTGCGTTGTAGAAATTTGCCCTTGGGAAACGAGTAAAGTCGTTTGCACAAATTCTAGCGGTAGAGCATAGACAATACCTTGCACCTCCACAAGCAAAGCATTAACAGCAGTTAAGGTTGTTCTTAGCTGTATACGAAATGTACTTCCTTGACCTAGGGTAGATTCGATTTGAATGTTTCCTTTAAGCTTTTCGATGTTGGTACGTACAACATCTAAACCAATACCTCTGCCAGAGATTTCTGTGATAAATGTCCGGGTTGAGAAACCAGGGGATAAAATTATACTATGAATTTGACTTGGAGTCATCGTTGCGAGTTCTTCTGGACTGTATAGCCCACGCTTGATTGCAGTTTGTTTGATCTTCTCTGTATCTAGCCCTCGTCCATCATCTGCAACTTCAATGACAACGTTGGTAGTTGTTTGGTATCCTCTAAGCCAAATTTTAGCGGTGGGAGGTTTGCCAAGGCTTTCTCTCTCACTAGGAGTTTCAACGCCATGATCTACGGCGTTGCGAATCATATGTATTAAGGAATCTTTGATTTGTTCGAGGATACTTTTATCAACTGTTGTTTCTCCTCCTTCAATGATTAATTCCACTTGTTTCGATTGCAGTCTTGCTAAATCCCTAACAATGCGAGGAAATAACTGAAATACTGTAGATAAAGGGAGAAGTCGTAGAGTGCGAATTCTTTCTCTAAATTCTTCAGTGACGAGATCTAGTCTGATTCTGTTTTCCTGAATAGAAGTTCTTAAAGAGTTAATGATTGTGTCTATGCGTTCTTGATAAGGATTGGTGAGTACTGCTGAAGCATCAGAATATTTTCTTTGGCGATAAAAAGCTTTACAATCTTCCCATAAGACCATCAGTTCCTCAATTTCAGCATTAGCATGGGCTATGGAAATTTTAGTAACTGTTAGTTCTTCAGCTTGTACCATTAAGGCATCAAGCTCACGAGTTTCAACACGAATGGTGTCAAGATTGTAGGCTCCAACTTCTGAGAGGGGAATGAGATCTTGAGTTGCTGATTCTACAGATATTTGGGTGGGTAATAAAGGAACTTCTGAAGAAACTGCTACAGACTCCTTAACAGAGGGTGTAGACACAACCTCTATTAATTGATCAAGCATCTGGTTAACATCAATCCCATTTGGCTGTCCCGTCACGGCTTCTTGGATCAGCTTGCTAATGGAATCTAATCCCTGAAACAAGCGATCGCTCACTTCCAGTGTGAGGGAAATTTGTTGCCGTTTGATAGCCAAAAGAATCTCTTCGACTTGGTGAATGAAGGTTTCAACAGTCTCTAGTCCAATACTTCTAGAGTCTCCTTTGAGACTATGAGCTTCCCGCAGTAAATGTTCTAAAGTTGCTACATTAGCTGGATGCCTTTCTAAATGTAGCAAGCCGATTTCTAAATTCTGTAAGTGTTCTTGACTAGAAATTTTATAAGCATTGATCAGTTCTTCATCTTCTTCTGGAGTGAAGAGAATCTGGGGAACGCTTTCGGGCTGTAGCTGTTGCGGTAGCAAAAGGATTGTGATCAGCTGCTCAAGAAGCTGATTTGTATCAACCCCACTTGCTTGACCTGTGACAGCCTCCTCTACTAAAAGACTCATCGCCTGCAATGCTTGAAATAGGCAATCGCTTACCTCTGGTGTGACAGTGATTTGCTGATCTTTAATTCCTCTGAGGATTTCTTCGACCTGATGGCTGATAACTTCTACAGTTTCTTGTTCAACGCTTCTAGCGTCTCCTTTAAGACTATGAACTTCGCGATGTAACTCTTCCCAGAGTGTCGGATCATCAGGGTGTTCTAAAAACTGTGGCAAGCTAGCTTCTAGTTTTTGCAAATGTTCTGCGCTGGCAATTTTATATAAATTGCGCAGTTCTTCATCTTCTATAAATGTTGCTACTTCGGGAGAGATTTTTGGCTCTTGAGGTAGCAAAACAACTGCTACCAACTGCTCAAGAAGCTGATTTGTATCAACCCCACTCGGTTGACCTGTAACAGCTTCTTGTACTAAAAGACCAATCGCATTCAATCCTTGAAATAGGCGATCGCTCACTTCTAGGGTGAGAGAAATTTGTTTGCGTTTGATTTCCGAGAGAATCTTTTCAATTTGATAGCTAAGAACTTCTATAGTTTCTAGCCCAACACTTCTTGAATCTCCCTTAAGGCTATGAGCTTCTCGTCGCAACTCGTCCCAGAGTGCTTCATCATTCAGGTTTTCATCTAAAAGATGCAATAATCCAGCTTCTAGCCTTTGTAAATGTTCTTCACTAGAAATTTTATACAGATTCCGAAGTTCTTCATCTTCTATCATCATAGGGAGTGATTAGGTCTGCATAGTAGTTAGTAGGGGCGTACCGCAAAGCGGAACCGGAAGGGTACGGTCTACCCGTAAAGTTGTGAGTAGGAAAGACCGTATCTCAATATTTGTTTATATAGTTTAGGTTTATATGTGCCAACCTACATACTCTTAACTTTGCTACACTAATTCTTTTAAAGCCAAAGCAGCTTTGTTAAGTTGCTGAGTAGCGATCGTCGTTTGACTGATACCAGTTGCCGTTTCTCTTGCTCCTTTATTAATAGCATCCATTGCTTGAACAACTTGTTGAATACCATCTAATTGCTGCTTGAGATTTAGAGAGATTTGTTGGTTGTTCAAGACCACTAAGTTGACACCTTCTTCCACACCAACAAAGGTTTGCTCTGTATTTTGTGCAATTTTTACGCTTGTTTTTACTGTTTTCGTACCTTCTTCAGTCACCATTACGGTGGAGTTAATTGCATTTTGGATTTCTGAAACTAAAGCATAAATCTTTTCTGCACCGCGTTGACTTTGGTCAGCTAATCGGCGTATCTCATTAGCAACGATGGAAAAGCCCTTTCCATGCTCCCCTGCACGGACGGCTTCAACTGCTGAATTAATAGCCAACATATCAGTCTGGTTAGCCAAATCAGAGACAACCTGAGAAATCATACCAATTTGATTGGCTTGTTCAGAAAGATGTACCATCTGATCGGCGATCGCTTCCACTTTCTTTTCTAGGATGAACATCCCTTCCAAATTTTCTCCTACAGCTTTGGTACCATTTTCTGAGAGATGAAGAACTTTCTGCGCGGCGGCAACAGCTGCTTTTGCTTGCTCTGCTGACTGTCGGAAGGAGGCTTCTAGTTCATCCATAGTCGTTGTGGTTTCATGCACTGAGCTAGCTTGCTGACTAGTCACACGTTCTTGCTGTTCTATGGTTGCGGCAATCTGACTAGACGAAGCTGTGATCTCACTTGCCGATTGCTGGAGCTTTTTATTAATTCCTAAGGTGATCAATAAGCTTGAAGCTAAGGTGGCAATCACGGAAATTATAGTACCAAACACAATCACTAAGGTCAAAAAGGTTTCAGCTGCCTTGTCTTCGGTTTGTTTTTTCGTCAGAAGCGCTATCTGTTGTGCAACAATCTGATCATGAATTTGATCAATATCGTTCAATCGTAACTCATCAGTTAGCTTTATAGCCTGATTTATGTTACCTGCCTTAACTTGTTCTAATACTTTTTGAGTGCCTTCTGTAAATGCGTCAGCTTTTGTGAGCATAGTATTCAAGCTCTCTTTTTGTTTAGGATCTTGAATCAACTTGCTCAACTCTGGCGATACATCGTGATAAATTTTAGTTCCCAACGTAATGATCTGCTGATAATGCTGATACTCTGTATCTTTGGGAAAAAGAACCTGACCTCTAACAGACCGAAGGACCATAGATAAACCAAGCACTAACTGATCCATTTTGATAATAATGGTTTGTGCCTGTTCTACTTCTTGTTGTCTTTTGGCCTTAGTCACAACAGTTGAGTACACAGCCCCACCTAAGATCAGGAATAACAGAAGGGGGACGAGATATCCCAGCAATATCCGAGTTCTAAACTTCACATTCTTCATTTTTCTTTACTTGCCTATTGTTTGATGACTTTATTTCAGATGACATGAAATCTGAACAGTCAGGATAAAGTTGACTTCTCACAAGAAGCCAGGAACTCCCCTTCGTGGGGGCTGGGGATAGAGTTGGGGGTATAGGATGTAGTAAAACTTTCTTCTTTTGCCTACACTCCATACCACAAACCCTGACTTTTCACAACTCATGTGGAAAAGTCAGATCGATAAACTTGAACTCTGGTGTATATCACCTATTTGGTAGCTGAATCAAGAGGACTGTGCTTGCCAGTCTACTGTTTTCACCCTGTAAAATCTCTCAATCTGTCACATAATTGTAGAGAGTTCACTACAACTTGTATAAGTCTAGACATAATTACACTTAAAATCATGTTATGTCAATAAGTTAATCTCTGCAATAAATTCAAGTAAACTTTATACAAGTTCCTACCCTGGAAAAACCAACAACAAGAGATGGGCTTGCGAAGGTACATATAAGGCTGCACAGACTTCCCTCTTCTAGGTGAAATGAGTCAACATTATCAGTAGTTAATTCAAAGTATATTTTCGTATTGCCTAAGCTTTTTTATACTTTTTAAAAGTGCACAATTTTTTATTCAAATTACGTGTTCTTGTTTTTGTTTTTGTATATTTTTTTATAGTTAATCATTAATTATTTGCATCTATTTTAAATTATGCAACGCCTTCCTTATATGAGTAGGTATTCATATTGCTCAACAAATAATTTGTAGATTCAATAAGTTTGTATTTTTTAATGGTGGCTATTTATTTTGCTTAACAAATAATTTATAGAGCCAATAAGTTTATATTTTCTATGTGGGACTATTTATATTGCTTAATATCAACTATGTGTGTAGTATTGCTGTAGTAGCTTGACTTTAATTGAATACTTTGATAGTTATACATATGGCAACTTAAAAAAAAATAAAAGTTTGCTTCTGAAACGCAAAAGACTCAAGAAAAATAAATCAAGGAGATTAGTTAGCTGAGGCTCTAGCTCATAGATTTCTTAAATTGGAAATCCTCTAGCCTCAAGCTATTCTTTTGCTGTGAAGATATACAAATCTTCTTCTATGACTACAGGAGAACTTTGAGCATATGTGGGTAAGCAATAGCCTTACTCTCATAGTTTGTTGTGCATTGGGTGTGCCGTTTATTGTTGTAGGTGAACTAGTTAGATGGCTATCAAATTTGATGTCATAGCTCACAATATTTCTGCATATAAATCTCGAAAAATGACTTGGATAGTTTTTTTGAGCATTATATCTTGTGTGCTCATTCTAGGAACATTTTTCGTTGGTGTTCAAGCAGGGTTGCCATTAGCCGCAGAGAGGACATTGACATCCAAAATAGCAAAAGAGTTTATTGCTTCTTGTCCGATGGCGAGTCCTGACGATGAGGCGGCGCGTAATGCTTGTGGTGAAAAGCTTAGCAAGTCAAAACTCTTAACAGATGTCATGCCTCCAACTTTTGTCTGGGGTAGACAAGTGAATGATAACGATTACGATGTCGTCAAAAATAGGACGATGACGAAGTTCAACCCCTTTGTTTGGAGGAAACTTTATGCATCTACTTTCATGTTTCCTGGAACATTTACAGTTGAGCAGGTGCGAGACTGGCAAGGACGACTCCTAACCGTGGCTCACATCTCTAGTAGATTCCGCAACAAAATGGATATAGGAAGCTATCCCTATCCGTTTTGGCACTCAAAAATCAAGTGGGATACATATCAACAGTCAAAAGAACTTTTAGTTGTGGTGAATGAGGGGAAGATCATTGGTGCACTCCGCTCCCTAGAACAAGATACTAGCCGTGACTATGTGTCTCGAGAGTGGAATGGGCAATGGCATTGGATTGGTAAGAATGGGAAAACTGAACCACATGTAACACTCTATACGTCTCTGTTCTCTGAGAAAAATCCTTATGTCGAGCCACTAGATACTGCCTATCGAGAGTTAGAAGTCGCCTCTAGAGAGTTCAACTGTGCAACTTGCCACCATCCTGGCAATCCTGCCAAGATTAGCCCACTCGGATTTATGATTTACCCCAATCAAACACTCACAATGCGCCACAAAATTGTAAGCGTGTTAAGGGCAGATCGGATGCCACCAGCTGGGTTGAGTAACGCAGATGAGCCAGAAAAGGCACAATATGTTCCAGCCGGAATAGTTGACGAAGCTAAGAGGCTTCATCTACTTAAGCTAGCTGAAACATTTGAGCAAACTGCAGATAAGGCTCTTGCCTTTGAAAGTCAGCCGATTGATTAGCCGATTGATGAACAGAGGAGATTTTGCATGGATCGTCGCAGTTTTTTAAACAGGTTTAGTTTAGTTTGTCTTGCTGGCTCACTACCTTGGGCTCTCGCCGCTTGCTCACGCTCTTTAAAAACCCAGGCACAAAACCTTCCCAGTCCCATATTTACCAAAGCTTCTCGTCCAGATGGTTATCTATCAGTTGGTAGCGTAACTGACCTGAATGCTACAGGAGCTATTGCTTCCACTGGCAGTGTGACATCTGCTGTTGATGGCTTGAACGTCCTTATTGTCAAAAACCCCCGATACCCCCAGACTCCTTTTGCTGTCAACACCAAATGCACTCATCAAGGATGTGCTGTGGAGTGGCATGGAGACAAAAATATTTTCATCTGTCCCTGCCACGGTGCTGAGTTCAGTCCTTCTGGAAGTGTTGTCAGAGGCCCAGCTTCTAAGCCTCTCGAGACTCTTCCAGTGAAGATTGAGGCAGATTCTGTTCTGATTAAGACAGCTTGAGCGAAAATCAAGTAGCTCTAAGGAGAGTTAGGAATAGGGCATGGGGCATGGGGCATAGAGTATTCCCTTGTCCCCCTTGTCCTCCTTGTCCCCCTTGTCCTCCTTCCCTTGTCCCCCTGTTTGCCAAAAGTATCAGATTTATTTCAATTCTCCCAACTTGGGACTCCACCAGCCTTTTGCTGTACTGAAATAGGCCACATCCTTATGCTTGTTGTCATTACGGGACTTGGAGTCGGAACATCGGAGCATTGTTTTACTCTGTCCATCCTTGGTATAGGTGTACTCCTCGAGAGGTTTCTTACATACTGGACAGGGATATGTCGTTATTTTGATGGGGGATTTTTGGGGAATTGCTTCTTTGGTAGCTGAAGAGCGAGGTGGTTCCCAGGTTTTAGTATATTCATTCCAGAACAATACAACATTGTCACACCCACTGACACATTTGAGAAAGTATTTCTTTTTAACCTTATTGCTAGGAATCTTCGCTAAGTTGTTCTTGCATTGAGGACAACGAGTTCTGGAAGTCTCAAATTTACGTTGATCTACAGCAGAAGCGTTAGCCTGATTGGATGAACCAACAGATATAGTTTTTGCCTTTGCCAAAGCTGGTGCAAAGTATTTCTGGTTCCAAGTGGTTAAGTAATATTGCCATGGTTGTTTGCCTTGTGCGATCGCATCCAAAGCATCTTCCATTTTGGCTGTAAATTCTGCTTCTAGTAGATCAGGTAAAGCTTTTTGTAAAAAGGCATCGACCTCTAAACCCAAAGTTGTTGGCTGTAGGTTTTCCTTAGTCAACTGAACATAACCCCTTTTTTTGAGGGTTGCAATAGTGGGAGAATAAGTACTGGGACGGCCAATTCCTTTACGTTCCATCAATTGGACTAATTTTGGTTCACTGTAGCGTGGTGGAGGTTGGGTTTGTTTTTTTTCATGACCTGCATTCTCCAAAGTCAGCATCTGCCCTTGTTGCAAGTTAGGCAGAATTGTATCTTTGCTTAGGTTTGACCAGTAGCGGGCGTAACCGAGAAACTCTATAACTTGTCCTCTCGCTTGCCAGAGAAGGTCTCCTGATTGCGTAATAACTAGAGTTTTACGCAGTTGGGCTGGACGACATTGGGAAGCGATCGCTCTTTTCCAAATGAGGACATATAAGCTAAACTCGTCTGCTGAAAGTTCCACCCGCAACTGGGTTGAAGGACGAAATACATCTGTGGGACGGATAGCCTCATGCGCTTCCTGTGCAGTTTTGCTGCTACGATGCTTGGAAGTCTGCTGAGGTACATTCTGGGGATCATTTTGCTCCAACCACTTACGGGCACTAGCACAGAATTCAGGACTCAACATGACTGAATCTGTCCGCATATAGGTAATTAAACCAGCCTCGTATAACTTTTGGGCTAGAAGCATTGTTTTTTCTGGAGCAAATTTTAGCCTTGAACCAGCAGCTTGTTGAAGAGTAGAAGTGATAAAGGGTGGAGGTGGTTGACGGTTGACAATTTTGCCCTCATATTGAACAACTTTGTGAGGATAGCGTTTTGCCTCATCAACCAAACGTGTTGCTTCAGCTTCCGAAAGAACGCGAGTAGACTCAGGCGCTTCCGTAGTTTTAACGGCTGCGTCATCATCAACTTCAGTTTCCTGCCTTGCTGATTCTTTTGGCGCATTAACTATCCCTTTATAGAAGGCCCGAAATCCCTCTACATAGTCAACCCAGACACTCCAGTAGTCTTGAGGGACAAAAGACTGGATTTCACTCTCACGCTTGCAAATCAAGTGCAGAGTAGCACTCTGAACTCGTCCTACACTTTTTGCACCATTATTCAATGCCCAAACCAAAGGACTTCCTTTGTAACCTACCAACTTATCCAAGCAATCTCTGCATAATCCTGCTCCTACAAGTTGAAGGTTAAGCTGTCTCGGATTGGCGATCGCTGACCGCACTGCAGCCTCTGTTATCTCGGTATAGACCACTCGTTTCGGGTCTTTTAGTCCCAAAGCTTCTTTAAGATGCCAAGCAATGGTTTCTCCTTCTCTGTCTGGATCTGTGGCTAAGACAACCTCCTTAACCTGCTTGAGTGCAGCCTTGAGTTGTTGAATCGTTTCTTTTGCCTGTTGGTCGCGGGGTATATAGCAACACTGAACACTGTTACCATCCATAGTAAAGCCCAGGGAATCTTCACCTTCATTGCTAAGTTCCCGAATATGACCGCAACTAGCACGAACGATCCATTCTGTTCCCAGAATCTGACTTAGCTTTTTGACTTTACCGGGGGATTCAACCACTAAAAGGCGTTTAGGCATAGCACCTTACCTTTGGACGCAACCTATACAGCAGGTTCTTTGTCTTTCATAGTACACATTGTTTTGAATTTTGTGTGAGACTTTGACAACTGAGATCTTGATAAATTGATATTCAATTGCACGCTCTAAGTTGAACTGGAGTTTCATAAGAACAACTGCTCAATTTAATATTCCCACCACTGAAGATAAACTCACTGTAATTGGCCAAATCATCGAGTCCAACTAAATTCAATAAGAGTTCAGTTATTAGATTCTGAATTGTGGGAGAGTTGCAAAGCCAAACAGGGAGACAAGGGAGAAGATTGGCATAACTACAGAAGACCTAAATCATTTGCAAATGTGGAGAAACCCGATTAAAAAAATCAGA
Organism: Nostocales cyanobacterium Centralia_MAG_434; assembly: GCA_021324415.1. Lineage (GTDB taxonomy): Bacteria > Cyanobacteriota > Cyanobacteriia > Cyanobacteriales > Nostocaceae > JAJPJF01. Next base: position 23,952 of record JAJPJF010000151.1, on the reverse strand, counting down.
TTTGAAGGGACTGACAAATTTTCCTAACTCAAATAGGATTGTATACAGCAAGGTAAGTAACCTTGTATGCTATTAGCTATACAAATGAAATTTTTCTCATGAAATTTTCATGTATATCTTATAAAGATTTATAATACTAATAATTAGATTAATAACTTAACAAAAATAACTTCGAACTCAGGAGTCCGAATTCAGTATGAATTTTGTACAACTGTGTGGCTTCTTTGGGGGTTAATTCCCTAACGAGAATTGAAGTATATAAAAGTATGATTTTTTATAATCATAAATTTTTTAAAAATTCATATTTTGCATATTGATATTATCAAGTGAAGGTATAAATGCTTGGGAGATGACAATCAATGGGTAAGCCACACTGGAGTAATCTTGAGAAAGAGTTTCTGTATTATGCTTCTTTAATTAGAGAAAAAGAGCAAAGTATAGAACTTATCCAAATGATTGCCGCAGGAAAAATAGCTATAGACAGAATAAAAATATTAAGAGAGTATGCTGAGGAAATAGCTGATAGGAAAAAACGCAGCGAGTTTATGAAGATTCTTGCTGATTTAAACCTAGAATTCGCAGAGATTAAAGATAAACTTATAAAACAAGTCGAAGAAAACAGTTCTCTTCAAAAGAGAATTATTGATTTTAAAGAAAGAAAAGAAAATCAAGAACTGAAAAAATCTGCATCTCAGTTAATACTTAAAGATGGACTTTATTACAAAGCAGATAATAATGATGGTCCTTTTTGTACTTATTGCTACGATAATAACCAGAAGATAATAAGAATAAGAACCCTACCACCTACAGTGCAAGAATTTGGCAAACATGAATGTCTAGTATGTAGGACGGTCTATCATTAAATAGACCATAGCAGTCCTATTTGCCTAATAGTAAATTTAGGGTATAAGCCCCTGAATTTATTAATGACGAATTAATTATTGAGTCAACGATACTTTCCTGAAAAACAGGAGAGTTACTGCTGCTGTTCTAGGAAGTCTGCTTCAGGAATGTTACGACCGTTACGACCAACGGCGGAGAATCAGCTGCTCTATAGGGAATCACATGAGTATATCGAAGGCGCAGCTGCGCCGCGCCGAGGCTGATTGTGCCAATTGTGTATGTCCTGCCTTATTTTGCTGCCTTCGATCCTCGATAAATTCGCTCTATTTGCTCCTGAGGAAGTGGTGCGAATGGAAATTGGTATCGGGGAATAGCGACTTCCTGAGGCGGTTCACTCACCTGTTGCTCAGTATGAGGGAGACGGATGACTCTGTCGGATTTGCGAAATGGGCTGTTGAATGTATCTACTTGAGAGTCTGAAAACTGACTTTGAGTCGAGACATAGGCGTGGGTGTTTGGATCGTATGCAAAAACTTCTCCTGTCTCAATATGATAAATCCAAGCATAAATAGTGAGTTGTCCTTGATAGAGCTTAGAGTGGATGACCGGATACGTCCGCAAATTCTCGATTTGAGTGAGCACATTTTCGGCAATGATAATTTCTAGCAGTTCTTCCCCTTCGTACTCGCTGTAGTGGTCTTTCACCAATCGTCGGGTTGCCTCTGCATACTTTAGCCAGTCATGTACGAGTGGCATTTCCTCTCTGAGTTTTTCTATTTTCATTAGCCCTTTCATTGCACCACAATGGGAGTGACCACAGACAATAATTTGTTGAATATCTAATGCTTGAACAGCGTATTCAATTGTCGCGCCCTCACCGCCATTGGTTGCTCCAAATGGTGGGATAATGTTGCCGGCATTGCGAATAACAAATAGTTCACCCACCTCGGCTTGCGTAATTAGGTTTGGATCAATACGCGAATCTGAGCAGGTAATGAATAACACTCGTGGCTTTTGACTATGAGAAAGTTGTTCAAATAGTTCTTGATGTGTGTGAAAATAACTGCTTTTGAATTCGCGCAGACCTTTAATCAATTTTTTCATACAAATTTCTGCTGAGAGGCAATACTCTCAATTTTCCCGTATGGTTGGTGCTATTGTAGCAAAGCGTTATCAATTGGATATTAGAAATTCTTCAATATTATCTCTTGCCCATACAAATGAACGTTGAAACTCTGTAACAACAACTTTTCATCCCGCCTTTTCTTCAAGCACCAGTGTAGAATCAGCCGATCGCCCAAACTCTTCTGGTGCATATTGCAGATGTACCTCTGCACCAGGCCAAAGAAACGTACCCGGAGTCACAGAACGTACTAAGTAATGGAGGCTATAAACTCCTGGTTCTAGATGATCTGCATAGGCGACAATGCGATCGCGATAAATCGTCTTAAAGCCAACTTGCCAACTATCTGCCAAAGCTTGCAATGCAGAGGTAGCAGTTTGAAAGCTTGCATCGACAGCCTCAAAACCTGCGGGTAGCGGATCGCTAATCACCACATGTTCTACAGGATGATCGGCTATGATTTCCAAACCAATATCAAACACCTGTCCACTTTCTAAGGACAATGGTTTGTCAAAAGCATACAAACCCACTCTTTGCAATGCTTTCTCCTCACCGACTCGGCGAATATCTCTTGTCACCCGTAAACCGTTAAACCGTCCTGGTTGATTTCCTTGCAAGCGATAGCGATAAGCTGTAGTGTAGTGCAACGTCCCTTGACCAGATTTTTGCAGTAGCAAATCATGACGACCACGTGGTAACTCAGCCATTGGGACTTTCACCTCCAAGCTAGAATTCCGGTAGCCTTCAAATCTTTGTTCTCCCAGTTTCTTCCCAGCCAATTGCACTTTAGCCACAAAACTTGGTGGTGTTGGTTGCAATTGACTATATTCCACCAAAGCTGTTAGTGCTTGAGCATTATCATAACTGGTCTGCCATGTACCATTTCTGCGTAATGCCAGCAGACTTTGCAATAATCTATCTATCACCTCTGGTTTACCTTGCTGAACGATAAACAGACGTAAAGCTTGTGCTTGCGCTGTCGTAGGTGAACTCATCCATCCCCAACTGGTTGGTAGACTAACAACGGCTGTTCGACCAGTCTCATAGATATTCTGTTGCAACTGCTTCAATAATTGCTTAGACTCATTCTGCCATTCTGGAAACAGCGATAAATATCGCGCTAGTTTAATTTGAGTCACTAAATCAAAAGCGTCACGCTGACGATAAATATCTGCAAGAAAACTATTACGCTTGTCTCCCAATTCTGCCAAAGCCATCAAGGCATGAAGTTGTAGCTGAGCTTTACACAATTGTTGTTTACAAAACTCATATTGTCCAGGATTTGCCAAAACTTTCTGCAAATAAGCCTTCAGGCGAGACACCATCCCAGCATCCACCAACCCAGGAAATACCTGACTGGCTTTAGCCAGAGACTCCGCTGCATAGGCAGAAACCCAGGGATCAGACTTGTGTTGTCCTGGAAAAGCCGCGAGACCGCCATCGGACATTAGTAGGGAGTGGGGCATAGGGAGTGGTTCCTTCTCACTCCCCACTCCCCATTTCTGAGACAGAGTTTGTAGATGAGCAGCAATAAGCAGCTGACTTGCCAGAGGTTCTGTAAAAGGTAATTCATCCTCCAACATCTTCTGTGCTGGTGCTGTGATTTCTGGAATCAAATGACTTGCTAGTTGAATGTCTAAACCTCCCGCTTCAGGAATGGCATTTTTCTCAACATTGAGGGGAATTTTTACCTGATTGCTAGTCACACCCGTTTCCACAACTTGTTCTGTAATTTCCAGTGGCTTAATTTCCAACGGCACTTCAAAAGCATCTGCTGTTGTACTATTTAGTTGCGTTGTAAAGCGAACCTGACTCATGCCAACACGAGTAGCCTGCATGGGGAAGCGATAACCTGTAGAGGTGTTGCATGCAGCATCTTTACAAGATTGGGTTTGCAAAACAGTGGTTGTTGGGTTGCTTCCCTCAAATTTGACTGTACCGTCCAACGTACCTTGAATTGTTAAACTACCCGCTTTCCCACTATTATTAGTCACAGATAAACCACCGAGGATGCGATCGCCAGGACGAGCAAACTGTGGCAGTATTGCATTCGTAACGAGTGGCTTTGTGGCAATAAATGTAGCTTCTGAATTGCCAAAACGGAGATTTCCATCAGTGGCGATCGCCATCACCCGCCATGTGGTTAAGTCATCGGGTAATTTAAACGTCACCTGCGCCTTACCTGTCGCATCAGTTACAACAGACCCATTGTAGTACGCTAAAGCCTGAAAATCTTTGCGAATGCGGGTACTCGCTGCACCAGCAGAAAACCCTCCACCATAACCCCAACCTTTTGGTATCGCCAAAGCTTGTTGCTGGATCACCACATTTCGACGATTATCACTAAAGCGAGTCGAGATTGGCTGTTCGGCATAAACAGTGTTGACCAAATTTGGCGGACGATAACCAGAAAGCTGTAACACTGATTCATTCACCACCATGACTGTTACTTGTCCTTTGGCGGGGTTTCCCTGATTGTCTTTGAGTTCCAGTTGTATTGTTTGTTCTGCACCAGGTTCTAGTGATGCTTGCACTGGAGTTGCTTGCACTTTTAAATACTTATCTTCCACACTCACTTTAAAAGGTGCAAAACCAATGCGTACTAAATTGTCTACACTCCCAGGTTCTAGCTGGTTGAGAGGTTTACCCTGTCGTACCAACACAGCTTGCACCGCTGCATTTGGTAACATATCTGGTGTGACTTGAAACTGAATTCGCGGTGCGCCTCCCTTTACTTTAGTAATCTGTTGATAAAGAGGTTTGTCCTTAACAACAGCAAAGTACAATTCTCCTTCTGGATAGGGAGATTGGATCAGTGCAGTAGCCGTTTCCCCTGGTTGAAACTTTGTTTTGTCAAGTTTAATTTCTAGACGATCTTGCTCTCTAGAACTCCAAGACACAGAATCTTCACCAGTGACCCAAATTTGCAAGTCCGTTGCTGTCGAGACTGCACAGGCAATATCTCTACAATCATCAATGAAATTGGCTCTAATTCGATAAGAACCAGATGCAGGTGGTGTCAGCGTAACCGACTGAGGACTGTTTGCAGAAGTGCTTTCTGTTTGTCCCACTGTCTTGTATTCCACTTGATTTTTTGCTGTCCGGCTTCCTTCGACAAGCTGAGACACACTGCTATATTTCATCTGTTGCAGTTCCAGACGTACCCGTTGACCTGTTAGTGCTTTTCCTGTGGGGTCAGTCACAATCACTTCAACTGGAAAAGCTTTACCAGCTTCTGCAACAAAGTTACTTTTTAACCCGATCAAACTCTGAGTTGGTAATGCTGTAAATTTCTGAGAATTGGCAACCGATAAATTAGAAACATCAGCAACTTGGACATCTACACGGTAAGTCATTGCATAAGGTAAATCTTTAGTTACCGTCACACTTTGAAGACTTTCACCCTTAGCATCAAGTTGTGCATTAGTTTGCAGGACATCACTAGCTACAGAAGGCGTTTCTTCTGGCCAAAACCACTGTCTACCAAAAGAAAATTCCTCCCAACCTTTAGGAACAAAATGAGTTTGCTCACGAGTCACAAAATATTTCACTTTTCCTGCTTCCACAGGAGAGCCAAATAAATAATGACTAGATGCCTTAGCCTCAACTTTATCATCAATAAAGGCAAATTCTTTATTTAAGGAAACTTCGACTTTGAAGTTAGGTGGCTTAAACTCAGCCACACGAAATTCCCCAGAAATAACGTGTTCATTCTGCGCTTTTGCCTGGATTTGATAGTAACCCAGATTTTGATTCTTGCTGATGGGTAATTCTAAAGAAAACGTCCCAAATTCATTCGTTGTTTGTGTACCTAGATCTGTTTTTTTCCCATCAGGATGGATGAGAGTCAATTGGTAACTAGCGTTGGTATCCTGCTTGATATTACCATTTTGGAGATAATCAGCAAAGCCAGTTAACCAAGCCTTTTCTCCTGGTTGATACAACTGCCTATCAGAAAAAATCACCCCACGTGATATTGGCTTACCATCTTCCCAGTCGGCATCAATACCGTAACCATACGCACCACTATATTCATCTGTACGAGTAAATGCCCAATCTTTATTTTCACGAGCAATGACTAAAAATTTCGGCTCTTTAATGAAACTTTGATTTCCCTCAAAACATTGTCGCAAATCTTCATGAGTAACCCGGAAACTACCACTCTCATCCGTATTCCCTAATGCACAGGGGAGAGTTGGAGTAGGAGTTTTTGCTTCCAATTTTGATGGATAGATTTCGATAGCAGCAGCCGAAACTGGTGAACCATCTGCAAGATGATGAACTCGAATAAGTCCAGATTCAGGAAACCACTGGGTAAACACACCTAAGTTTGTCAATTGAACCATCCCATAAGTCCTAGGTTCCTGCCACAGTTCCTTCCCATTTTCTTGATAGCTGTTAGTACGTGCTTGTACCCCATAAGCTAACATTCCTGTAGGCGCACCAAGTTTCTCTGTTAATGGGACAGTAACATCTACTGACTGATTTTGTTTTGCAGATACCTTGAAGCTTTGCCATTTGGTTAACTCAGGTAACAAACCTTGACCATTGTCCTTAGGATACGCAGAATCAAAATAAACTAAATCTGTTGGTTGAATAACTCGATAGGCTGCTTTGTACTTTGCTTCTGGCAAGTTTACTGTAGAAATATTAAGTTGCAAATCCTTAATCGATGGGAAAATATTCAAACCATCAGGGACCCAAATATTTCCAGCCAAATCTCCTGTTTCATACTTAACCTTTATTGGTTTATTCAGGGTTTGTCCAAACTGATCTTTAAGATTTGAGTTTATGGTAATTGTATAAGTTTTTTGTGGTTCTAAAGCATAAGGATTAATACTGACTATTTTCTCTTTATCATTGACTTGAAAAAGTCTAGAGATTGATTTCGGTTGAGGTTGAATTTTAATACTATCAATAGCTGTATCGGCAACTAACCCATTATTAAACTCTAACTGAGGACTACCTTTCAGAAATCTTCCATAGCTTCCATTAGCATCTGTCTGTCCATAAAATGTCATTCCCTTAAATGCTAAAGGTGAATAAGTTTGTACTTTACTAACAAACTCTTTCTCACTGGGTAAATTTCCATAAGCTGGAAGGATACCAGGAGAGAACACTAAGCGATAGTTGTTTGCTTTTTGTAAGCTTTCCTGCGGACTTAAATTATAAATCCAGTTATGAGTCGAGGGGTCAAATTTCTCCAACGGATCTTCTGTCTCTGGAGGCTTCTCATCCTTTGCCAAATCGATCTTGAATTTTATACTTTGTTTTTTCCCTTCAGGATTTAAATGTAAATGCTCTTGTAATGAAGTTAAATCCAGTTCTACATTTGAGGTCACCTGCAACTTCTGCTGCAAATCAATTGGTTCAATCTCAGCATCTTCAACAGGATTCTTCCCCGGTAAATTTGTCAGCTTAATAGATTCTGTATTGAAAGTCCAAGCCAAATCGCGACTAAGACGATGATTTTTTAAATCTGTTAAACCTGCTTTTAAAGTGACTTTAAACCGTGTTGCTTTTGGCAGTGCTTTATCAGCTTGAAATCCTACCATACGTGGTGTGAGAAATCGAAATTGCCCAGGTAAAGATGGTAGAAGTTCAAACTTTTGTAACAAACTCTGCTGTTTTGGACTATCAAGACTTTCAACTGGGATTAAAGCCTCTTTAAACCGGATACGGATTTGGTTGAGAGGTTTAGCATCTCCAATGGGACTAATCTGTTCAATCCAGTCTGGTAACTGTGGTGGAGTGAGAGGAGAAACAATTGGAAGCCTTTCTTTACCTGGAGTTAGACCTACCAAGTTGCACCCTGCTATTCCTACTACAAGAACTAGGAATAACAGCAACTGCATGAGGATTCTTATAACCATGCTTAAACAATTTAAAATAACAAGTCAAAATAATAATTATCGCAACCACAGATGTAGATACCTGGAGGACGGGTTCCCTCAGGATACAAGGTTGAACGCAGATAATTACCCGCGATTATCTGCGTCCATCTGCATTTATCTGCGGTTTAAATTTACACTGTCTTAAGTATGAGACTACAAAGGTAACACATGCAATTCTAAATGGCTAGATGATACAAAAATTTAGTTAGCAAAAAGTTACGAATAATATCTATCTAACACACTCTACTGAAATGTAATCCTTGTGTTATAAATCAATTGTGATGACTGCATCCAAATCAAGCTGATGAAACTAAATTCCTCATCATTTATCCCAATCAAAAAGAAAGTTTGGCATCAGCTAAATCGCAAAACTGGTAAAGTTATTTTAGCTTTGCTGCTCATCTGTGTGATAATACGTATAATACCCTGCTTAGCCCCTATACATAACGCAGATATTACACAACAACAACAGGTGATCGCATTTACAGATCGTAATGGACTACCACTAGGAACCATCCTCACCCGTGACCAAGAACATACAGCAGTTGTACCCCTAGCTCAAGTTTCTCCCCAATTTATTCACGCTATTTTAGCTGCTGAAGATAGTAGATTTTACAATCATGGCGCACTGGATTTGCAAGCGATCGCCCGCGCATTCAAGGAAGCCATTCACACCAGAAGAATTGTCTCCGGTGCGTCTACCATCACGATGCAGTTAGCACGGATGTTAAAGCCTGTTCCCCGCACCTTATCAGGCAAACTGCAAGAAATTTGGTTATCTTGGCGGTTAACAGCCGGGATGAATAAAGATGAAATCCTTGCAGGATACATAAATCGTCTACCAATGGGGGGGAATATCTACGGTGTGGAAGCTGCTGCACGTACCTATTTTTCTATACCAGCCAACGATCTCAATCTTGCACAAGCAAGCCTTTTAGCTGCTATTCCCAACAATCCCACTTACTACAATCCTTATGAACATTGGGAACGCCTCAAGCAACGGCAAAAATACGTTCTCAATCGTATGGTACAAGATGGGTATATCACTCGTTCTCAGTTAGAAAGAGCATTTGCTGAAGATATTCCTTTTCAATCCCGACACAAAGGAATTATTGCAGCACCACACTTTTTGTTTTGGGTTGCGAGTCAGTTACCATCACAAGCGCAGGAATCTTCTTCCTCCCCCATTCGCACGACTATAGATCGTCCCTTACAGCAGTTTGTGGAAGCACAAATGCAGCAGGTCATTTCCAACCTTGCTAGCAACAATGTACATCAGGCTGCAGCTTTGGTCATCGACAACCACACAGGGGAAGTTTTGGCTTATGTCGGTTCACCGAATTACTTTGATGCAGCAAAGCTAGGAAGAAATGATGGAGTCCAAGCACTACGGCAACCAGGATCGACTCTCAAGCCATTTCTCTACGAGTTGGCTTTAGAAAAAGGCACAATTCGACCAAATACTATTTTGGCAGATCTGCCAGCCCATTATGCAATTCCTGGTGCAAAACTCTACAGTCCCACAGACTACACCCAAAGCTTTCTCGGTCCTGTAAGAGTACGTGTGGCGTTAGCAAATTCCTTGAATGTCCCGGCTGTTAAGGTTTTGGAAAAAATAGGTGTGCAGACTTTTCTAGATCGTCTTCATAAACTGGGATTTGAACACCTGACTCATCCTGCAGAATACTATGGTTTGGGTCTAACTCTCGGTAGTGGCGAAGTCAGCTTATGGGAGCTAGCGAAAGCTTATCTTACCATCGCACGACAAGGACAACCCACCCCATTAATAACCACATTCCCCCACTCCCCCTTACCCACATCCCCCATTCTCCACTCCCCCACATGGCAATTAATAACCGACATGTTAAGCGATCGCCACGCACGTGCAACAGCATTTGGTGTGGATTCAGTCCTGAGTTTACCGTTTCCCACAGCTGTGAAAACCGGCACTTCCTCTAATTTTCGGGACACTTGGACAGTGGGATTCACAACCGACTACACAGTAGCCACATGGGTAGGCAATTTTGATGGTGAACCGATGCGACAAGTTTCTGGAGTGACTGGAGCTGCACCTTTGTGGAATCGAATTATGTTACACCTGTACGAGCATCAAGAACCAACAAATTTTGTATCTCCAGAAGGGATGGTACAACTCCCCATCTGTGCAAACTCTGGGTTGCGACCTACACCAGATTGTACCTCAGTCGTGCTGGAATATTTTTATCCTGAAGACACAGGAACTTTGAACTTACCCCAAGAAGATGAGGAACAGTTGGCGGCTTCCCAATCTCGTTCTAGTTCTGGCAAGTTGAAGATTTTGTCACCCCATAACGGAGATACATTTTTAGTGTATCCAGGTGAAGAAGGAAAGCAAAGACTAGAGTTTAAAGTAACAGGAACACAATCTCAGCCTGTAGAGTGGTGGTTAAATGGTCAAAAGCTAGCTACCCAGTCAGCAGATTCTCTATTTTGGTCACTCCACCCTGGTCACTGGACTTTGGAAGCCAGAAGCGCTGGAATCAGCAGTCAAGTCACTTTCCAAGTGGAGTCAGCTAGCACAAGACCAACACGTCGTGGGTTTTTGATAGCCGTGCCAAAAACGAGTGTTCGCTAGAATGCATAGTGATAGCCATCAAGTCACCATCTACGTTTTGTGTGTATGCAGATCCCGTATAGTCAATCAATGGCATATTCGTTCACCGATACACCCATCAACAAAATCTATGATGTGGTCATAGTTGGTGCTGGACCTGTTGGTTTAGCAACTGCTATTGGGTTACGCAAACGTGGTATTGACAATATTCTCGTCATAGACCAAACTCGTGCTTTTCGTCAGGTTGGACAGATTGTGGATCTTCTACCAAATGGACTAAAAGCTCTGAAATATATAGATCATAACGCTTACGAAGCCGTCAAAACAGCGAGTCTTACTTTCGTGAATTCCCAGCCGTCTGACGACGAGAAAAACACCGAAGCTATTGAGCCAAAACCTCCAAAAGCTTCACCAGAATGGGTTTCTAAAAACCTTCAGGGACAAATAGTCCGATCAGTCTCTCTGAGTTTTGATGTTTGGTTTAAAAAGTATGGTGAAGGTCGAGTTTCCATTTCTTGGTATGATTTGCAGACTACCTTAAGACGACTGCTTCCCGAAGACCAAGTTAAACCTAATCACCGTTGTGTTAATGTTGTAGATGAGCAAGAATTTGGTTGTGTTCGCTTAGATTGCGTTTCTGATGCTAGTGTAGAAGCCAACCCCTATGCATACTGGGCAGATGGACAAAAAAATAGTGATACACAGTTTCAAAATTTAGAAAGCACCTCTCAATCAGAGATCACAACATCATTTCGAGCTAAGCTAGTTGTTGCTGCAGACGGTATTAACTCTACAGTTCGTAGGATACTTTGTTCTAATAGCTCGAAACAGACTTTTGCCAACCCAGAATATTCTGGCTTTGCTGCAATCTATTGTAGAGACCTACCTGACATACCAAACGAATTGCGATCGCATCTTGAAGAGAAATTTTTCGCAGGGTCACCAATTGTAACAGTGACTAACTATGAACTATCAAGTGCTAGCGCTTTTAGTGAATGTCCAAGAATGTTGTTAATTAATAGGCAAAGCATCGGCTATCTAGTGCATGTACCCGTACCTTTGCATTCTGTGCTAGGGAAATCTGGCAGTGATTTGCTTGACTTAGCTTTACAAGAGTTAGAAAAAGCTGGTTTTCCCGATGCACTCAAAGAATTAGTACGATTATCTCCACCAGAAAATATGCTGCAACGTCCGTATTATATTCATCGTGCTGCTATTTCTGAGAATATGTCACTAGCCTGGAGTACTCCAAGAGTTGTATTAGTGGGTGATGCTGCACATGGTATGCCTCCTTTTATGGCTCAAGGTGCTAATCAAGGATTTGAAGATGCAATGGTAGTAACAACATTAATTAATCACATTGCCAAAGAAAATCATTGGGATAACAAGCACGCTATAGCTTCAGCCTTCGAGAAATATGAGTCTCTTCGTCGTCCGTTTATGGAATATATTCAAGAGGCAACATTAAAACAATTTCCCCAATCATCTAACCAAGCATGGCTGGAATATAACCAAAAAGTATACACCCGCAACTTTGACCAAATCATTGAACAATTATGCGTGTAGACAAAATTGATACGCTACTAACATAGAGAAGTTTAAAAGCCGAGATCAGCTTTGGCTAGTTCTGCAGCAGCAAACACTTCTTCGTCTGGTTTTTCTTCCCAAGCAGCATCACCAATTTCTTCGTAGAAGGTTGTATCGTAAGGACGAGTGCGTACAACCACTGGCATGGGAACAGCATGACCCAAGACCAAGGCTTGTTGCTTTGAGTCTAATTTTGCCAATACAGACCGCAATGCACCCCCACCAGACACACCAGTAAAAATTGCTTCAATGTCTTTTTCATCGTTGAGCAAAGCGGTGATCCGAGTTCCAATTTGGGACATGACCTCATTATCTATACCCGATGGACGTTGGTCTACGACCAGTAGTGTGACAAAATACTTACGCATCTCACGGGCGATCGTACCGAAGATCGTGCTTTGGACGACTGCTGAGTCAAGAAAGCGATGCGCCTCCTCAATGGTAATCATTAGTTGTGTCGGGCGATCGCTAGGATTTTTTGTCTGTAAAAACTTTTCGGCTTTGCTGACATAGTGTTGGTGAATCCGTCGGGTGATCATATTGGTCACCAACATATAAGACAGCATATTCGATTGGGAACCAAATTCAACAACAATATTCTTACCAGCTTCCAAGGAACGCAACATTTGATTGACGTAATTGTGTGGGCAAGCTGCTCGCATATACTTGAGACTATCCAACCGCAAAAGTTTACGCTGCAATGCTGTAATTGACCCTTGGTGTCCCCGCTTTTCCTCACAGAACAGCTTGATTTCCTCGTTGGTCATATTTAACAGTTGGAGAATCCAAGACTTACCAAATTCGGCGTACAGAATGTTGGCGTTATCTAAGCTAGCTTCCGAGAGTCCTAAATCTCGACTGCATAACTTAATATCTTCAACTTCAATTTGGTCGTAACTGAGGTAAAGTTCTTGTGCATTACTCACACCACGACGGCGTGTAGATTCAGGATCTAGCGTGTAAACTTCAACTTTACTAGGAAATAGTTGCTTTAAACCTTTAACAGTACTAAATTGCTTTCCTTCAGAGACAGCTTCCCAGCCATACTCAGAATGCATATCAAAAATTAAATTAACTGCTGCATTTTTGCGAATTGTTCCAGCTAAAAGTAATCTTGTTAAAAAAGATTTACCAGTTCCAGACTTACCAAAAACACCATTACTACGTTCTACAAAACGGTTTAAATCGATACAGATGGGTACATCCATATCTAGTGGTTTACCAATCGCAAAATTTTTCCTTTGGAGATCATCTTCCCAACCAAAGACTCGGCGAAAGTCATCAACACTTGCTTCGTAAACTTGGCTAAAGTGGGTAGGAATAGTTTTCACTGGCAACAGTTCCATTGTTGTGCTAGTTTGTGGCTGAAATGATGCCAAACCTGTTGCTGATGGTACAAAGGAATTTGCAGATTTTCCATTAGTAGACGGAAAAGATTCCACAGACTCAGGAGTAAACATCAACATTGGTGAAAGGTTGATGATCCCATATGTGCCACTTCCAGCTAAGATGTCTCGCAAAAAAGTGTCCTCCCAATTAGGGGGATTAGCCATAATTCGTTGGTTAGCAGTTCCTAGTAGCACGTCTGTCAGCATACAGAAAAAACGTGAGCGCACCCCTTGCACAACTAGAAACTTACCCACCCGCATGTCTTCTACAGAGACATCTGGGTGCAATCGTACTTCTAATCCCCCAGTGAGAGAGCCTTGTATTACTGAACCTAATGGCTGTCCCAAATTCATTGTGTTAATTACATAGTTGTTTTCCTTATCTTAGTGTTGCATTGTAATTGCAGAGTACAAAATTTGTATTGTCCTTTGTTTTTGTCCTTTGTCTTTCCTAAGAAATGACCAATAATTAATCTATTTGAATTGAAGTGGGTGCACTGGGACTTCCTGTAGTAGCGAAGTCTGTCAATGGTTTACGAAATTGAGCGTAGATGCGATCGCGCCAACTGAAGAATGGTTCGTAAAGGGGATTATCTGCCAATCCTGGTACTCCTTTGCCTCTGAGGGTCTCGGGGATACTTATATAGGGACCGTCAGGAAACTTTAATAGGAGAGATAAGCCTGCTACTGCTAAGTCAGCTAAGCTAGGTTCATCTCCCAGCAAATACGGTCTATCAGCCAATAAGAGTGTTAACGCTTCTAAATCTTGCTTCAAGTCGGCGATCGCACTAGTTACCACATCTGGTGTATAACCCACGCCAAAACCCAAAAATTTTAGGAGATCGCTGGGGACTCCTTGCACTAGTGTTTTGAGTAAATCTGGTGTTGTTGTAGGTAATAAGGCTCTGCGGAAATTCTGATCTTGACTTATGGCATAAAATAAAGCTTTCCGACTCTTGATCCCTATCGATTCATCTGCCCATTCTTCCATCAGTAAGCACAAACCCCGTTGTTGTGAATCTTGTGGTATCAATGGGCGTTCAGGATACTGACGATCTAAATATTTGGCTATTTCGGTAGAATCTGCTATATATCTGCTACCATCTTTTAATACTGGTACTTGCCGTTGACCAGTTAGGCGGAATAGTTCTACTTGTCCAACACCTGGTGTCACTTCAATTTTGCGGTACTCCAAACCCTTATAGTCGAGAATCAATCGCACTTTTTCTGAGTATTGAGATAATTCAAATTGGTATAATTCCAGCATTTTTTATCTCCTACCATTCTTTGTATTTGTCCCTTTTACAATTGTATATTCTTCTTAACTTTTATCTCTTCAGTGACAACTATCAATATTCCTACTGATTACCCATATAAATACTTATAAGTAATTGCTCGCAACTAAGAATAAGTGTCTCGCCTACATACTCCCTACTCCGATTTCTCGCTTTCTATAGTTCTAGGATTTTTAGCAAAAAATTATCTGGGAACATTAGAGATAAGTTAATCGTCATAATATATCTTACGCTATTCAATTCATTAATAAGGGTGGCATATCATGCTCATGAAGCTCAAAATTTGCTAGAGACTAAATATTCTTAACTAAAGATATTTCCATCAGGTTTGGACATAAGATATTACTACTTTAGTTAGATTTTATGGTTAGCAAAATGTTATAAGTCTTTATGTACAGCGTGGACAGGAAAACAAAAAATTTATGAAGCTAACTAATAGCAATCTTTTAACCAAATTAGTCAGTATAGTGGGAGCAACAGGAGTTGCGTTACTCATGAGTTTGCCATCAGGGGCAAACGAGGTTGTGAATCCTGTGCAAATAGCACAACAGAGTAGTGGTGCTGGTGGCAGATCACTGAATCCTAGCCCTAGTATTTTCAACGAGCCTCCTTATAATCGCAGTCGAACTGCACCTGGTGAAGCGACACCTCCTTCATCCTTACCTACAACTCCACCAGGAACAACACCTTCATATCCTCCATCCTCAACAACCGGAGGGAAAGATTTGGTGTCGTTGACGCAGTCAAACAGCCAATTCAAAAAGCTAACACAGGCTTTAAAAGCAGCCGGACTGACAGCAACTCTTAAGGGCAAAGGTCCTTTCACTCTCTTTGCGCCCACAGATGCAGCATTTAATGAATTGCCCCAAGATGCCCTTGCAGAATTGTTCAAGCCAGAGAATAAAGAGGTACTGGTGAAGATATTAACCTACCATGTTGTACCAGGTGAGGTACTATCCAGTAATTTGAAATCTGGTGAAGTCAAAACTGTTGAAGGTAGTCCAATCAACGTTAAGGTTGATCCAAAAAACGGAGTCATGGTAGATGATGCCAAAGTCATCCAGGCGGACATCAAAGCTAGCAACGGCGTAATCCACGTCATCAATAAAGTGATTTTGCCTCCTAACTTGTAGATTGTTGCCAATGTTAGTTTCTATAGACAACGAGTGCATCCCAATTTAGCAGATTTATTTTGTAGTGCGTTCGCGAAGCGTGTGCTTTGCACTCACATCTTGCTCGCCAAATATATCGCTTGAGCGAGACGCTTGTACTACTTATTTCATTGAAGGGATGCTCCCTATACTACTCTGTTCAAATGTTAATTAGAACAGAGTTTTTTTGTGTTATAAATGTCTATTATTTGTACTACTAATAATTCAAAGTTTTATTATGGCTGATCAACTTATGAATCGAAGATTTCACTTCGGTATTCTACTATTCACAGTATTAGGAAGTTTAGCGTTCCCATGCAGTGCCAAAGCTAGTTTATTGAGCAATTTAACTGTCGAGATTGATGGATTGAAAAATCTGAAAGGGCAGATTTGTGTGAGTGTTTTTGCAAGTAGTAAAGGTTTTCCAACTGATGCTGCCAATGCATTACAAAATCAGTGCCTGCCAATTACCAATAGAGCAATGCTTGTAACCTTTAATAATTTGAAACCTGGAACTTATAGTGTGGCAGTACTACATGATACAAAAGGCGATCGCAAAGTTCATCGAAACTTCTTGGGCATTCCGACAGATGGCTTTGGTTTTTCTAGAAATCCCACAATTCTTACAGGTCCACCCAAGTTTGAAGATTCAGTCTTCCTGGTAGCAGGTCCAAGTACAAATATTCAAATTCAATTGATGTATTTGGGTGGTTAAAGAGAAAGAAAAGAAACCACAAAAGAATTATCTGTGCTTCACTTGCGGGTATACCGATGCTTCACCCCAACTGGAAAGTACTCAGGGTCGCCAGTTGGGGCTAAAGCGACTTGGGGTATTTGGTATTCTTTGGGAACGTAATTAGCAAATTCGCTGTTGAGGCGCTTTAACTGGGAAAGAATAGAGGATGCTATGGTTTGCCTTTTTTCTTCACTACCTTCTACCCCTGGTGCTAACTCCACAACCACAGATAAAAATCGGTTCTTGTCTGCATCTTCTTGCACCTGCAACACAAACTTACCTGTCACCCATTCTCGAATCACTGGTTGCTCTAATCCCACCGTCACATTTTCTGGGTAGATATTCGCGCCAAAGTAGGAAACTGTGAAATTAGAGCGTCCAAAAACATAAACGAACGGTAAAGAGCGAATTCCCCTAACTGTATTTTGTCCAGACGGTGTATGCAAAGTCTTTACACCATGATGTTGCAAATCCGCTACTGGGTCAAATCCCCATTCCTTCAAAAACTGAAACATGGCATCGTAACTAATGATCCCCCCATTGTCAGAGATGTGATAGCGTACCAAGGGAATGCCGTTATTACCAGAGAATAACAAAGTGCCATCCTGAACTTCAAAAAAGCGGCTGAGGGGATCATACTGTACCAGTGTAGGTAAACGAGATTCCCCAAACAAAGCACGCGCTGCATCTGGGTGATCCGCTAAAAATCGCCGAATGCAGATACTTAAAGGCGTTTCGTTCCCCAAAACACCCGCATCTGCTGTCCCATAGAGTGATGCTGAGTCATAGCAAGGATGTTGGGAGCCAATCCTTTCGCCCACTAGGCTGCGCCATTCCTCACTAAACACCTCTCCCGCCATCACCAACTTTATTTGATATTCCTGCCACTTAATACCACGGGCAATACCATTGTCAATAATATCTTTAAGAAATGGCGGGTATCCTAGCAGGACAACTTGCTCAAAAGCTGAACCGAGTTCTGCAAGAACTCGAAAGATTTCTTCTTTATTATTACCAGGAGTAATAACAGTGACAGGATAACCTTTGCTGGCCAAATAGCGACAGCAATTGGTTGTATACATTCCACCAACCCAGGTTCCTAAAGTAAAACAAATAACAGCTAGGGTACGTTTAGTATCTGCATAAAAACTGTCATGAAATATTTGCTCAAAGCGTGTGGCAATTTCCATCTCATCTGCAAAGAAACGAGGCCAAAATGTGGGTTTTCCCGTAGAACCAGAAGAAACTGCGATCATGTCACACGTTTCTAGCCGACCATGGCGGCACAAATTAGCCAGAGAATGGCACAACAGGTAATTTTGTTTCGTCAATAGTGGTAGTTTTTGGAAATCTTCAAAGCTTTGGTATTCAGTAGGATTGATCGCCTCTTGTGCCAAAAAAGCCTGATATGCAGGTACAGTAGCAGCCACTTCGTGAAATAGTGCTAAAGCAGCTGACTCACTCTGAGTATTTAAATGCCGCTGTAGTAATTTCTCTAACGGTGTATGTACAAAATCTGTAAATGCCTGAACTGCCCGTTGTTGTTGTTCTTCAGAGTTCATAAGCTTTATTGATGTAACAAATCCTAACTACCATCCTGAAGTAGAATCGATACTACCGTTACTAGTGTTGTTGCCGTGGCTGTGAAAAATACTCGAAAAATACTCAGTTTGTAATTATATTACCTTAGGTGAGTGTTCTCCCCTCCCACTAAAAAATTTGCGTAAATTGACCTTTGCGCCTTGTAGCAACTACTAAAAACCCATATTCATCCTTCAGTACCATGCAAGTCTATTGCAGTAAACAACACACAAATAATGAGCGTAGCCGCTTTTGCAGCCAGTGTGGTGAGCCGCTACCTCTTTGTGCAGGGCAGGTTATAGATAACCGCTATCGAGTGATACGTTTACTAGGGCAGGGTGGTTTTGGACGCACATATTTGTCTGAGGATCTAAAACAATTGCCGCAAAAGTGTGTACTGAAGGAATTTGCACCTCAAGTAGAACAACTGCAGGATCTACAAAAAGCAAAAGAACTGTTTGAGAGAGAAGCAAGTGTCCTCAAAAAACTTCAGCATCAGCAAATTCCGCACTTTCACGCTTCGCTGCAAGTGAAGGTGGGCAAAAAAGATTTTTTCTTTTTAGTACAAGACTATGTGGAAGGTGACAACTACTGGCAGTTATTAGAAAATCGTAAAGATCAAGGGCAAAGCTTTAGCGAGGAAGAAGTCATAACTCTGATGCAACAAATTTTGCCTGTCTTGTCTTATATCCATTCACGGGATGTTGTTCACCGCGATATCTCTCCTGATAATTTAATTTGGCGGTCTTTTGATCATTTGCCTGTACTGATTGACTTTGGTGGTGTGAAACAATTGCCGGCAAGTAAGGGTTTTTGGTTTACTCAACTTGCAGGAAATCGGACTTTGTTAGGTAAAAAGGGCTATGCACCAGAAGAACAGCTGCGACAGGGCAAGGCTTTTCCTTGTAGCGATTTATATTCTTTAGCAGTGACAGCGCTAGTATTACTAACGGGTAAAGAACCCCAAGATATTTATGACAGCTATCAAGCAACTTGGCGCTGGGGAAAGGAAATCAAAGTCAGCTATCAACTAGAAGCTGTTTTAAAGAAGATGCTGGCTTATAAACCAAGCGATCGCTACCAACGAGCCGATCAAGTTCTCAAAGATCTACAATTCTCTACTCCTCCTGTCAAACGTATAAATTCTCAGATCACTAAGATTAAGACAATAGTCCTTGCGCCTGGGCGACAACAGGCAAACGCTATAGTCAGTCAACTACAAGGTAAAACGCAAGCGATCGCTCAAGCTGCGCCTTTACCTGCTTGGCTACGTTCTCTAGGAATGAGTCTAGTTGGGACAACTCTAGTTGGGTTAACCTTTGCGGGTACTTGGGTGTTAGTTACAGCTGCTATTCATAGCGTCTCTTCCTTTTCTGTACCAAAGATCTCACTCCCAACACTCCCACTGCCAAAAATCCCCAGTTCGGATTCTCCTAGCTCCAACAAACCCTCAAAGAGTAACGAAAACGAAACAAGTCGGATCAACCAAATTTTACGTCATCGTCAACAGCTAGAAATATCAGATGGTTTTTTCAATCTCATGGTTAATGAACTTTTTTATACGAGAAATCCAGATGCAAAAGGACGTAACCTCACAAGTAGCTCTGAAGATAAAGCTTTACGGAATAAATGGTTTGATATTGCGGAAGAAGTCTTGAATAAACTAGAACAAGCTAACCTCAGTACAGCAGCTCGTCATAAATTAGGAAATTATAGTGGGCGAAACTACAGTATTTGGAGACAGCAAGCACAAGCAGGAAAGTTGGGTGACTACACAATCAATCAACTGAACCAAGACACATACCAAATATTTGATCAACTGTTTCCTGGTCAACAACATGGAAAACTGAACCAACAAACACTGGGTCAAATTTGGTACGCGATCGCAGCTGATCAAGTGAGTAAAAGAGTTAAAAACTAAGAATTAGGAGTTTACCAAGAGTTAGGAGTTGGGAATTAAAATTTCACAAATCAGTTTTCCTGTTCGCTGTTCCTTGAAAATTTATTTTTTTAGAGAAAAATCCTTGTGTGTAGAGACCTAGCACTGCTACGTCTCTACTGGAGTGTGTAGAAAGTGAGTGCGATCCTGGCTTTGCCCAACGCCTGTACAAGATTTATGAGTTATCATTTTTTAACTCCCAACTCCCAATTCCTAACTCCTAACTCCCAATTCCTAACTCCTAACTCCTAACTCTCCTATGAATCCTGTCTATTGCTCTAAAAGACATGAAAATCCTGCGGGTAGTCGTTTTTGTCTTCACTGTGGCGAGAAGTTAGATGCTTCGGTGACTCAGGGTATCCAAGGAGGGACGATTTTGAGCGATCGCTATGTGATTATACGTCAACTGGCGCAAGGGGGATTTGGAAAGACTTATTTAGCCGAAGATATTAACCGCTTCCGGGAACTGTGTGTCTTGAAGGAATTTGCTCCCCAAGTTCAAACGACTTATGTCGTCCAAAAAGCTGAGGAACTGTTTGAGAGGGAAGCAAGCGTTCTCCACAAACTAGAGCATCCCCAAATTCCGCGTTTCCGGGAACTATTTCGCATTAACCTAGATGGCAAAGAACGTCTGTTTTTAGTACAGGACTATGTCGAAGGACCAACGTACCGTTCTTTGTTGGAGATGAAAAAACAGAAGGGTTTGCACTTTACAGAGGCGGAAGTACGTCAGCTATTGCAACAAATTTTACCAGTATTAGAATATATTCACTCTATGGGAGTGATTCACCGTGATATTTCCCCAGACAACTTAATTCTGCGCACCACCCAAGTCTTTCCTGATCAGCAGGAGGTGAGGGGAATACCTGTGTTAATCGACTTTGGCGGTGTCAAACAAGTCGCAGCCGTTGTTGCCTCGCGATTTTACCAGTCTGGTGAGTCTGGTGTAGCGAAATCTTCCACTCCACCAACGCTTTTGGGTAAGATAGGTTACGCACCCCCAGAACAGATGCAGACTGGCTTGGTGGAACCCCACAGTGATTTGTATGCTTTAGCCGCAACAGTGCTAGTTTTGCTAACGGGCAAACATCCGCAGGAGCTGATTGATAACCATAATCTTTCTTGGCAGTGGCGACGAGAGGTTAGTCTAAGTTCCAACTTAGGAATGGTTTTGGATAAAATGCTGTCCCCAACGCCAAGCGATCGCTACCAAAGCGCTGCTCAAGTTTTAGATGCACTAAATGCTCCATCTGTCAACCATTCGGCGCAACTTCATACCATCCCGCCAACATCTATCACACTAGGTGTCTCCTCATCTCCCTCATCTTCCTCCTCTCCCCCCAAAAGTCCATGGACACTGGGAAAAACTCTACTCATTGTGTTAGTGTCACTCGCGGTTGGTGTGGGTCTTTGGGCAACCCTAACCAAGCTGCAGTCTAATTCTGATAAGGATTCAGGCAGCGATTTTACACCCCAACCAACACCAACATCAAACACCTATCTAACCAAAGAGCCTACCGAGCCTTTGGCAAAATATTCACTCCTTGAACGACAACGCAAGCAAAGATTACGCGATCGCCGTCAACAGTTGGATATTAACCACAATTTCTATATCAAGTTAATCAATCAAGTCTTCCGAGACAAAAACCCTAGTTTAGGAAGACGCACTTTAAGTGATGGTCCTGCAGATGAGAGTTTAAGAGCAGAACAGGACAAATTATCTGGAGAATTGCTAGAAAAGCTGGCGCTGTTGAGTTCAAAAGCACGATATCAATTAGGTAGTTATACAACAGCTGATCTTGATCGTTGGAAGGAGGAAGTGAGCCAACTTCACGTTGGTAAGCGTTCTTTATATGCTTTAGCAAATGCTGAATTTTTTGCGGAATTTCCCGAACAGCGGGGTAAAAACTTTATAAATCAGCCCATAGGACAAGTTTGGCAAGGATTTGTCTATGACAAAGTGAATGCAATTCTTACAGGTCAAGTTTATCAAAAAGTTGTCTTTGACAAAGACGCTACTAGCACAACAGTCAGTGGCACTCTCAGTAATACAGAGGGAAAAGTTTTTATAGTTGAACTTGCAAAAAATCAACTCATGAACTTGAAACTGCAAGCACAACCCACAGTTCTATTATCAGTCTATTCACCCTCTGGCAAAACTCGCTTTTTAGAAAACTCTACAAAACGCAATCTATTAGTTAAGCTCCCAGAAGACGGGTTTTATGAACTTGTTATTGTCTCTACCGCTTCAGAACCAGTAGATTACCAAATTAGCTTAACACTAGAAAAGCCACCAACACGCCCATTACCAACATCGACTTCTACAGCAACCATTAAACCCACTCCAACACCCACTTTTTCATCTACACTCACTCCTTCATCTACACCTACTACTGAAACAACACCCACTCCTTCATCTACACCTACCACTGAAACAACACCCACTCCTTCATCTACACCTACCACTGAAGCAACACCCACTCCTTCATCTACGCCTACCACTGAAGCAACACCAGAGCAGTAAACTTTTTCCAGATTTCTCTCCTATTTGCTCTATAAAATATTTATCAATTCATTTAAATTTATAGCAGTCCTCAATGAGTTGTAAAGATCAAAAGTCTCAGAAACCCGGTTTCTTGGAGAAACCAGGTTTCTCATTTTTCACGAATGATTTAGGATTGCTATATCTAGTTTACCGTACTAATTTATGTGAATTTACCACACCTAACAATCCACTTATTTATTTATTCGGCTATCCTGATTTAGATGGTGCTAAAAACCGAATTTACATGCTTTTAAATGAACACTACTATGAGACTTAAGCAAGGAATTAAATCCTAAATAAATTAGAACTGTACAAGGGATATCTAAGATGTTAATTCGTTACATTCCAAAGCGTGACTTCAAAAGTTTCCAAAGCCAAATTAACAGTTTATTTGAAGATACTCTAGTACCAGCAGCAGTGTTTGAGAAAGGCTTAGTCAAAGTTCCTCCTGCTGAACTGAATGAGACAGCAGATGCTATTCACTTGAAGATAGAACTTCCTGGAATAGTAGCTAAAGATTTGGATGTACAAGTCACTGAAAAAGCTGTTGCTATTAGTGGTGAGCGCAAGTCTGAAACAAAAACTGAAGACAAAGGTATTACCAAAACTGAATTCCACTATGGTAAATTCCAACGTGTAATTCCATTAAGAGCGCGGATTCAAAACGACAAAGTGCAAGCAGAGTACAAAGATGGTATTTTGAATCTGACACTGCCCAAGACTACCGAAGAAAAAAACAAAGTCGTCAAAGTTAGCCTAGACAAAGAAGTTGCTTGATGAAAGCTATTTATAGCTATTGATGACTAAGGTAATGCTAGTTTGAATGCACAGTAGAATAATCCCGAGCCCAAATGCTTTAACGCAGTGGGCTTTTTTATTGCTCCGCACAAGCAGGATATAGCAATCCTAAATTATGTCCAAATATGGAGAAACCCGGTTTTTTGAAGAAACCGGGTTTGGCAAATCTAACAGATTTGCTCCTCCAATTAGACTCCATATAAATAACCTAAACTGATAGCTGACATTAGTTTTACTTACTTTGAAGGGTATTGCCAAATACAATAAAGATTTGTAAAGTAATATTACAGGCAGTAAACAAGTCTGACTCATTCATCACATTACTTTTCGATAACGCACTCATAAAGCCATGACAGCAACCTTACAACGCGCTCAAAGCGCCAACGTTTGGGAGCAGTTCTGCAAGTGGGTCACCAGCACTGAAAATCGCCTCTATGTAGGTTGGTTCGGTGTGCTGATGGTTCCCACCCTTCTAGCTG
>JAJPJF010000341.1 GCA_021324415.1 Nostocales cyanobacterium Centralia_MAG_434 | reverse complement strand
TAAACAGCAGCATTGTACAAGTCCTTGTGAAGTTTTCGGTGATACCGCAAAGACTGTTCTATTTGCTTATTTGGGTACAACCGAAAGGTCATTCGTCTTGTTGCCACCGATTTATTTGCCTCCTATTTTGTTTACTTATTTTTGGATTTTATAAACATAACATAAATTCCGTATTTTTTCTAACTAGAACTCAAAGAATTGTCTTTAAACTAACCAAAAAAGAAAAAGAAAATATTGAGAGTTAGGCCAAATATTTAGGCGTGTCCATGTCAGAAATCATTCCAGATTACATCAAGTCTTTCCCAGAAAAAGATTATTGACTCCTCATGCATCTCTTCCCTCATCAACCTGCGGTTGATAATAGTCTTAGATACAATCGTCGTCAATCCCTATTCATCCCCACCCTATAGAGGGATGGGGACTTTCGCGAATTCGTTAACTTAAATCAAGACTATTAACTTTCTCAAAGACTGCACGATAGACAGGTTCACCCTTTCTCAGGGTAAACATTTCTCGTTCTGTAGAAACTGGTAGCGGGTTTTCTGCTAGCCATTCTCCTGTACCAAGTCTACGAAAAGCAGAATGATCCGCAAAGCGATCGCACATTTCCATAGCAACAAACTCAATGTCCGACTGCAAAAATACAATACCCCCAGGCACTAAATAATCTGCTAGTTCTTGGACTAATTGTGGTTGTACTACTCGGCGCTTGGCGTGGCGGGTTTTGAACCAAGGATCAGGAAATTGAATTGTCACGCGCTGTAAAGTTTTGCTGGGGAGAGAAGACAAGAGCGATCGCAATGAGTTATTAACATTACAAAACAAGTAGTGGAGATTTGTCAGTCCTAGTTCATCACGCCACTTATTTGCCTCATGTACTAATGGCTCTCGAATTTCTAACCCAAGGAAATTCCAGTGAGTTTCTATCTGCGCCATGCTCAACAAAAAACGCCCCTTTGCACAACCAATATCTATATGTAATGGTTGGTTTAGTTGAGTATAAACTTTTTCCCACTCTAAAGGAGTGAGGGGTGCTTGATACTTTTGTGCAAGTGGATTAACATGTTGACGAACTCGGACAGGCACCAAAGAACCTCACAAAAGGAAGAAAACAAACAAAGAGATAGATCCAGATTATAACCGAACAATTTTGCCAAGGCGGGATATCTGGAATAATTACATTTACCTATGAACTGATACCCGCTTCCCAGGGTCTTGTTTTCTTACCCAAGCCAGGAATCTCCGCATTTGCGGCTCTTGGGTGAGCTTGTCTAGGGTGTTTAGCTCTTTAGCCAGTAGTTTGTTATCGAATAAAGCGTGAATCTGTCGATGGCACGCAGAACAAATATTGACTGTTGGACCTGGTTCTTGTTTTTTGCGTTTAGTATTTTGTCGTGGAACTAAGTGGTGGACAGTTAAACGTTCCATCTCTCTTTCACACAGTTCGCATTGCATATTTATTGTAAATTTATAAAGTTAAACTGGTCTAGTCGAGCTTTTCACGTTAAGGGCTGTAGCCTGCTATTCTTGATAAGTCAAATGTCAAACTTAGAATCCATATGACAAGCTTATCTTATATTTTCCTTGCTGGAGCAAGTCGCGGTGTTGGTCGAGAAATTGCCAAATATTTGACAGAGCAAAAGCTGAAGGTAAAAGCACTCTTGAGAACAGAAGCAGCTCGTGCTGAGCTAGAAGCAATGGATATTCAGGTAGTTTTGGGAGATGCCTTAAATTTGAGCGATGTAGAAGCGGCAATGCTAGCTAATGAACCTATCCATGCAGTTATTAGTACCATTGGTGGACTACCCTCAGACGGTGAAAGGGCTGATTTTCTTGGCAATAAAAATCTGATTGACGTTGCTCTCAAAGCCCAAGTGCAGAAGTTCATTCTTGTGTCTTCTATTGGTACTGGCAATAGTGCGATCGCACTACCTCCGCAAGCCTTGGAAACACTCGGACCTGTGTTAGCTGAGAAACACAAAGCTGAACAACACCTAATTGCCAGTGGACTAAACTATACAATCATCCGCCCTGGTGGTCTAAAGTCTGAACCTGCAACAGGCGATGGAGTTTTAACCGAAGATCCGCGGATTGTGGGCAGTATTAATCGCGCCGATGTGGCAAAGTTGGTGATTCGCTGCTTAAATTCTGATTATGCTAATAACAAAATCCTATCAGCAGTAGATCGCAATATGTTGTTTGGGCAACCAGAGTTTGCAGAATATAAATAAATTAATTTCGTTGACCAGGTCTAAAGACCTGGAAAAGGTTAAAGATAATTTTGATTGAGAATTAATTTAGTCATTACTCCATCCCATCTTCCGAATTTGTTGATGCTTTCTGGATTTTTCAATTCCTTGCAAAGCATCCTGTGTAACGTCTGTAATAATTCTTTAGTAGTGTAAGGTTTTGAAATAAATGTTTTGATTCCAGGAAGCTCCACGAGCTTATTGCTAGCTAACATACTACCACTGACAGCAATAATAGTGACCTGCGGATTGATTCTTTGCAAGGTCTTAATGGTGATTTTACCATCCATTGATGGCATCATCATATCCACCAGCACTACGCTAACAACATCTTTGTATTGAGCATATATCGAGATCGCTTCAACGCCGTCACTGGCTGTTAACACTTTGTAGTTGTAAGTTTCTAATGTGATTTTCGTAGTCTCAAGAATTTTGGCTTCGTCATCTACAACCAGGATCAATTCTCCATTTCCTTTTAACAGTTCAATATCTTGGACTACTGGTGCCGCTATTGCTTCTACTGCTGGTAAGAAAACCCTAAATTCCGTTCCTTTGCCAACCTTGCTGTACACATTCACAAAACCACCATGACTTTTAATAATACCTCTAACGGTCGAAAGACCTAACCCTGTACCATGACCAACATCTTTAGTTGTGAAAAACGGCTCAAATATTCTATCTAGGATTTCTGGAGTCATACCGATTCCTGAATCCGCCACAGTCATCACAATATACGGACCACTATAAGCATCCAGATTCATCCGAGCATAGTGTTCATCAACATACAAATTTTCTGCAGAAATACTGAGTAAACCACCGTTAGGCATAGCATCACGAGCATTTACAACTAGGTTCATGAACACTTGATGTAAGTGGGTGGCATCTCCAAGCACAGACCAAAGGTTGGGCTTGATATTGAGAGAAAATTCAATAGATTTAGGAAATGTCTCTTTGACAATTTGCTGAATTTCTGAAAACAACTGACTAACTTGTACGATTGTGCGATCGCCTTCAACTCCACGCGCAAACTGTAGCACTTGCTTGACCAAAGCCGCCCCGCGTTTAGCATTATTTTCTATTGTTTTGAACATTTGCCGATTTCGTTCATCAGTGTTGGGGAGTTTAATCTGCAGTAATTGTGCTGCTGTTAAAATAGGAGTCAATATATTGTTTAAGTCGTGTGCTATGCCACCAGCAAGGGTACCGATACTCTCCAGGCGTTGAGCACGGAGAAACTGTATTTCAAGCTGTTTTTTCTCTGTTATGTCGGTATTAACAGTAAGAAACGACTCAGGTTCCCCCTGTTGATCACGCACAAGAGTCCAGCGACTAGCAACTGTAATTTCTTTGCCCTCTTTGGTAACTTGTTGTAACTCACCCTGCCAATAACCAAACTCAGCTAGACTTTTTTCAACATTTTGGAGTTGGGGTAAAGCTTCTGGGCGATACAGAAACTGATTGGTATAATTACCAATTGCTTCTTGAGCATTCCAACCGTATAGATTTTCTGCTCCTTTATTCCAATACCGGATTTGATGATCTAAGTCTTTGACAAGAATCGCATCTGTAGTGATATCAAGCAAAGCCGCTTGTTGAAGAATTTGCGCCTCAACCTGGGTGCGTTTAGAAATTTCTTGCTCTAGACGCAGATTTTGTTCTTGAAGTGCCTTTGTCAGATTTCGTAGCCTGAGATGGAGTTCGAGACGCGCCAGAACTTCTTCGTGTTGAAGAGGTTTAGTGACATAATCCACTGCACCTAGATTCAACCCTGTGACCTTATCAACTGTGTCAGAAAGCGAGGTCATAAAGATGATAGGAATATCTTTTGTGAATTCACTAACTTTCAGACGACGGCACGTTTCAAAACCGTCCATTCCTGGCATGATTATGTCCAATAAAATCAGGTCTGGTGGAGAATATTCTGCTCTGGCGATCGCACTTTCACCATCTTCAGCAATCAAGACTGTAAATCCAGCATTGGACAGAAAATCGAACAGCACTGCTAAATTAGTGGGCGTATCATCAACGATTAAGATGACACCTTTATTATTAAAATTAGTATTCATAAAACCTCTTTAATATTTTTTGAGAAACTCTAAAATTTGTTTCCCTTTAAAACCTTTTGCAAGTTGACGCAAATGAGCCGCAAATGGTATCAACTTGTCATCCAACTCCTCTAACTTTGCGGCTTGTTTTATAATGCCCCTCAAATCACCCTTCATTGCTAGATCAAGCAAGATTGCAAGCTCCTCTGCTGATGGTGTCACAAGTGAGTTGTCAGGAGCTAACACTGTCCTTAGGCGATCTGTGGCTGAAGTTTCCCATCCTGAAACTGCTGTTTGACTATTGTTTACAACTCGTAAGCCATCTGGCTCAATTTGTTCCATGCTCTGCTGCTCATAAATCCATTCCAACCCCAAATGAACCCGTAATTTTTCGAAAAGATCTGCTACTTGGATCGGTTTGGGAAGAAAATCATCACAGCCAACTTCTTGACTCTGTTCCTTGTCAAAATCAAAAACACTAGCTGAGACAGCAATCACCACCGTGTTCTTTAGTTCTGGCAACATCTTGAGGCGACGGGTGGCTTCAAAACCGTCCATTACGGTCATTACCAAATCCATGAAAATAATATCTGGTTTAAATTCGCCTACTTTGTTAAGACTATCTAAACCATCTGTCGCTTCTTGAACTTCAAATCCCAAAGGTTCTAATAAACTGACTAAAACAGAGCGATTTGACCATTTATCGTCAACTACCAAAACTTTCCGTTTAGATCCAACAAAACTGGTAATGTTGCGAGTATGAACGCTTTGGGGAGGAATTGGTTGTGAAACTTTAGGCAAATCCAAATCAAACCAAAAAACGCTACCTTTTCCCAAAGTACTGTTCACCTTAAGTTCGCCACCCATCATCCGAACTAATTGACGACTAATTGCCAACCCCAATCCTGTTCCTTCAGTCTTACGACTCTCTTCTCCTACCTGCTTAAAAGGCAAAAATATTTCTTCCAACTGATCTGGTGCAAGACCTATACCTGTATCTTCCACCTGAAACCGGAGTTTATCCTCCTGATAGCCTACTGTGAAGGTTATACTGCCTTTTTCTGTAAACTTGACTGCATTGCTAAGTAAATTAATTAAAACTTGACGCAACCGCCTGTCATCAGCTCGAATAACTCTAGGTAATGAAGATAGTGTTCTATATACTAACAATATTCCCTTTTGTTCGGCACGAATGCAACACATTTGGACAATGCCTTCCAAAAATTCAGGAAAATGAAACTCTTTTGGAGAAAGTTCCATGGTCCGAGCTTCAATTTTGGAAAGGTCTAAAATATCGTTGATCAGTGTTAGTAGGTGTTCTCCACACTGGTAAATGATGCTGACACCATTCTTTTGCTGAGCAGTTAAAGTGTTATCTTTCTGAAAGATTTGAGCATAACCCAAAATACCATTAAGCGGGGTGCGGAACTCATGACTCATGTTAGCTAGGAATTCGCTTTTGGCACGGTTAGCTGCTTGGGCTACCTCTTCTGCTCGCTGACGCTCAAGAATTTCCTGTTGAAGCTGTAAATTTTTATCTTGTAGCTCCAAAGTGCGCTCTTTGACTCTCGCTTCTAAAGTTAGATTAGATTCTTCTAAATCATTATAAAGACGTGCATTTTCAATCGAGATTGCTGCTTGAGAGGATAGAAGCTGTAAGACTTCCAATCGTTCTTGCGTAAAAGCCCTGGTAGTCAAGTTATTTTCTAAGTAAAGAATACCGATAAGTTTGCCTTGATAAATAATCGGCGTACACAGAATTGATTTTGGTTTGCGGTTGAGGATATAGCTATCAAATGTAAAGGATTGTTCTTCACTTGCATCATTTAATACAATATTTTCTTGAGTACGATACACATAATTAATAATAGATAGTGGTAGTTGCTGACTAGTTTCTACAAGAGTCGATTGCTGTACAGTGATTTCATCTTGACCAATACTACCTGAAGCTTCTATGAATAACTTTCCAGCCTTTTCTAAAATTATAAATCCAGTCTCTGCCCCAGCATTTTCAATAACAATTTGCATTAATTTGGCAAGCAACTTATCTAGAACTATCTCACTAGAAAGAGCTTGTGAAGCTTTCATAACTGCAGCCAAGTCTAGAACTACAGGACTACTTGTCGTTGTAAAGGTCCTCTTGTGGTTCATCTCTAAACCGTGAATTTTTTGTTGCGGTATTTGGGAGAAGATCTGAGGATATTTGAAGTGCAAGTTACCGATTTTGATAGCTGCTCCCCATTCAACATAAGCATAGTAAGATTGTGTCAAATAATCTCTGGCAATGTTTTCTCTACCCCTAGAGAAATAAAACTCTGCAGCCAGTTCATTTGCCAGTGCTTCCTCTTGGATGTATCCCTGCTCTTTAGCTCCTTGAATAGCACGTTCATAAAACTCCATTGCTTGCCAATATTGTCCCAACACCCGCGCTTTCTCTGCTTCCACAAGCTCATACTTATGCAGGAAATTCATTGGAGCATGGTCTGCCCATTTTTGCATTTTTGTCTGATTATTGATCACTCTTTGCAAGAGATATTCTTGTTGTGAGTGCGGTACTGATGGATATATCGCTAGTTGTGCTAAGGAATCGTAGAAATAGAATATTGGTACAACTAGGAACGCTTTCACCCCATCCAGATACTGCTCAGCTTGAACTGCATTTTCTGAGGCTTGATGGTAGTCTCCAAACAAATAGCAGAGGATCAGTTTGTTGAGATAAAAGTAATGAAGTCCTGTTCTATCGTTAGCTGCCTTAAGAAGCGGTAATGATTTCTCTTCGTTGTAGACTTCACCCAATAAACAGCCAAGATGTTCAGTGTGTTCCAATAAGTTAAGTACAGATTGCCGAAATATTTGATTCCAAATTAAAGCATTTTCTTGCTTGAGTTGAGTCAGTGCCTCACTGGTTGCTGCCATTTCTCGTTCAAGTCTTACCAAATCTTGACCCATGAAATAGGAATATTGGCATTTTTGCATCGCAGCATAACCACCATATTCAAAATTGCCATTTTCCAATCCGATGGAGTAGCCATCCTGTAGAAGTGGCAAAGTTTCCCTGACATGAACTTTTCCATAAGTTGTACATGCACCTGCAACGAAGAACACACTTGGCTTAAGCTCTAAAACATTGAACTGTTCTACTAAACAGAGAGCCAACTTACCAAATTTATAAGCCGAGTCAATATCTAGAACTATGCCGTTTAAAATGACGCCATAACAAACATAACCATAGGCTGAGAAGGGAGCATTTCCATATTTTATCGATAAGTTCACCTGCTCACATATAACCAACGGAAACAGTGTAGGTGCCGCTTGATAAGTCGGCGAACCCATACTCGTGAGCATCCGAATAGCAGCCAACTTATCTGTTTCTGTCATTAACGGTAGGTTAATCAAGTCTTCTATACTCTTACCTGCCAGATTTGCTGCTGTTCGGGCTATAGTTTGCTGAATATCTGATGAACTTGGTGATTCTGGTAACCTCACCCCCAATAGTTCCAGCGCTTGTAACCCAATTTTGATTGCTTCAAGTTGTTTGACTTGAGCCATACAAGTCTGGATTTTGACTTCATAAACTTTCATTTTGTCGATCTGGGTTTTTGCCTGTTGCAGAACAACAGCTGCCCATTTCTCCATCTGCTCAAAATCACCGTTAAGGTATGCTGTTTCTGTTGCTGATTCATAGAAAGCTAGAGTGAGGTCATAGTGACTCTGCCAACTATTTGCTGCTAATAACCCCAAACCTATTTTGAAATACTGAATGGCAAAGTCATAAGCCGTCGCTGCCTTTGCTTTCCGACCAGCTATAAGGTTTAGTTCAGCCAATTCATTTTTTTCTGACTCAGACCTTAGTAAGTCAATACCATAATTCAGGTGATTTACTAAAGTAAAAATTTTTTCTTTTCGTTCTTCAATCGTAGTGTTTTCTAGTAGTAATTGACCGATTTTTAAATGAGTCTCTTTTTTTTGAGAATCTTGAATGAGAGCATAAGCAGCTTGCTGTACACGGTCATGCAAAAACTTATATTCAACGTTTTTTTGTTCTTCACTAGTTGATAGTTGCTCCTTTTGAGGAGCATCACTCATAACCAGAGGAATTTTATAGGACTGGTTTAGAGGCAAAACCAAACCCGATTGTAGCGACTCCCACAAATCCACTGCTGTTTCTGACCAAGATTTTTGATTAACAATACTAAGAACTTCTAAGGTAAATTTATTTCCAATACAGGCAGCTAATTTTAAGACATTTTGCGTTTTTTCTGATAGCTTTTGGATCTGGCTGCTCATCAATTCGATGACATTGTCTGTTATTGCAATTCCTTGAAGGCGCTTAATATCCCACTGCCAGATTCCTTCATTGAAATGAAATGACAATAAGTTGTCCTGATAAAGAGATTTGAGAAGTTGTGTTAAGAAAAAAGGATTACCTTGAGTCTTATTAAAGACTAATTCAGCAAGTGGTTCCGATTTTTCTTGGTCAGTATGGAGAGTATCACTTACTAATTGCTTGACATTAGGAAGCTGTAAAGGCGAAAGAATAATATTATTGATAACTGCGCCATTCCTGCGAATTTCTTCTATAGTCAACATCAATGGATGAGTTGCACTCACTTCATTATCCCGATACGCTCCAATCATCAAAAAATATTGACTCTTTGGGTCACAAATAAGCAACTGAATCAATTTTAAAGAAGCTAAATCTACCCACTGTAAATCATCTAAAAAGAGAACCAAAGGGTGTTCGGGTTTGGTAAATACGTGAATAAATTGTTGAAATACGCGATTCAATCGATTTTGAGATTCAGTTGCTCCCAATTGAGGCACCTCTGGCTGAGGACCAATCACCAGTTCGACTTCAGGAATAACATCAATGATAACCTGACCATTAGAACCAAGAGATCCTAAAAGTTTTTCTTTCCAAACAGCTATCTTGTCGGCACTTTCTGTTAGAATTTGCCGCATCAATTCCTGAAAAGCTTGAATTAAGGAAGCATAAGGGATATTTCGCTTCAGCTGATCAAACTTTCCAGAAATAAAATAACCACGCTGGCGCACAATGGGTTTATGAACCTCATTGACTAAAGATGATTTGCCAATGCCTGAGTAACCACTGACTAACATGAGTTCAGTTGTTCCACGGCTCACTCGTTCAAAGGCATTCATCAATATAGTGGTTTCTAGTTCACGACCATAAAGTTTTTGTGGAATGAGCAATTGGCTACATACATCAAGTTGACCGACTATGAAAGGATGAGCCTCTTGAGATGTCTGTAACATTCTATAGACAGTTTCTAAGTCGGCTTTTAAACCTAAAGCACTTTGATATCGGTCTTCAGCAGTTTTGGCTAGTAACTTCATGACAATGTCAGAAACTGCTTGGGGAATTTCTGAATTGATTTCTTGCAGTGGTGTTGGTGTTTTAGCAATATGACAATGAACCAATTCCAAAGAGTCAGTTGTTTGAAAGGGTAACTGTCCTGTTAGCATTTCATAAAACGTCACGCCTAGGGAATACAAATCAGTTCTGTAGTCAATAGAGCAGTTCATTCTCCCAGTTTGTTCTGGTGACATATAGGCAAGAGTGCCTTCAAGCAAATTGGGATTACTGATAGTCTGACTTTCCCTTAACAATCGCGACGCAATGCTAAAGTCTATAATTTTGACTTGACCTGTTTTTGTATTGATAAGAATATTGTCGGACTTAATATCTTTATGAATAATATTATTTTTATGTATTTGAGCAAGTGTTGAAGACAATTGAATAGCAATCTGCAAGAAAATAGTTACTTCTAACTTTTGGTTAGTCATAAACTTTCTTAGAGATTCCCCCTCAAAATATGACAAAATGAGCGCCAGTCGATTTTGAGAGCTTTCTAACGCAAGAGGTTTAACAATTCCTTCTATTTCTAAATCTTTAAGAATTTGATATTCGTGTCTTAACCGCGTAAGCTGTTCTATGCTAGGGTACTCAGCTTTAAGTGTTTTAATAATTACTAAAGTTTGATCCGACTCCCTTAATGCACGATACACATAGGTATTAGTACCATCATAAATGAGTTCTATGAGCTTGTAGTCGGCAATGGTGATGCTCATTTGGTCTTTTTGCTTTTGAGGAAAACCCGTCAGCTAATATGTTCTATTTAATTATCTAGCCCTGCGCCTGTAGTCACTCCGGATTATCATCAATTTTTTACATTACAAAAAGTCAACAACTCCAAAATCTCGCTCTTGCTTGTCACTGTTGAATATTTAGAGGCAGTGGAAAAAACTGTTTTTCGACATGACTTTTTGTCACTCAAGCTTACCTTACTTAAAAGGCTTGAGCCAGCCTAGTTGCATCACAACATCAAGAGCCGTTGCTGCCAACCCAAAGCAAAAAATACTCTCCAAGCCCAGCACAACAAGAGGCAAAATGTTGTTAGCGTTAGTCCAAGCAACATCTATTTGTGCCAGTCCTCTTACCAAGCCAAAAGCTAGCACTCCCCCAGCTTTCAATTGCGGATTTTTATCTTCACGGATGATGTAGCGATAGGTAACACCAAACAACACACCAGAAAAACCAGCGATCGCACCACTCACCAACCAATGCCAACTCAACAAATCAACGTGCAAGCTAGTGTTTGAGGGGAAGTAGTTTGCTAGTATCAAGTTATTCACTACAGTGGTGATGAGAAATGCAAAAGTCACGCAGAAACCTGCTAATACGCCTGCTTTAAGGGATTCTAGGCGTTCTGCCATGAGATCAATAGACATATTAAATAAATAAAATTATAGGCGTTATATTCTAGACAGGTTTCTAGCTGCTCAGGCAACTCGTCAAGGGTCAGATCACGTTGCTGAAATTGCCAGAACTGTGATTCAGTTAAATCCCAAGCGGATAGAAGACGAAACGACCTTGATGAGGGAAGTGATCAGGCACATCCTTCAGGAAGGATGCACAACGGGGATGTTTCATCATGTGGATTTAGAAACGGATATCGAGGTCTTTGCATATGCGATCGCCTATTTCTTTCCTATTGCAGGCAAACAACCTGACCCGCCACCCGAGGAAGAAAAGCTTTTGGCAGTTGTGAATTGGTTTATCCAGCAATGGAAGCGTAGTTAGCAATAGTTTCCCATTGTCTTTAGCCGTGGAGAGGTCACTTCCAAGTATGATAGAGAGTGAAGTCCTTCTGTACATTAAGTTTAAAAGTAAAATTATGGAGATATTGACACTGGGTTGGGTTTCTTTACTGGTTGTTTTTACCTGGTCAATTGCAATGGTCGTTTGGGGTCGCAACGGACTATAGAAGAATCGTGGAAAGTCAATTTCTAAACGGTTTAGCTTTGGTTGCTCTGGTGTTGTTAGTAGTAGTCACCGGAGGTATTGGCTATTTGACGCTAGCAGATTGGCGCGATCGCCGTCTCCGAGATCAAGAAAAACGCGAAACCCGACGCACCACTCCCAAGCGCCGATAAAGTCAAAAACCAACACAAAAGCAGATGAACGCTGACACGGGAAAAATGATCTGCGTCCATCTGCATTTATCTGCTATATATAAGCTTTATAGTTGCTTCACCTCAGAAACCAACTTCGCCACCATATCCTTGGCACTGCCAAAGAGCATTGTGGTTTTGTTCTTGTAGAACAGGTCATTATCGACACCCGCAAAACCCGTACTCATTCCGCGCTTAATCACAATTGTCTGCTTAGCCTTGTCTACCTCTAAGATAGGCATCCCGAAAATTGGACTATTTGCATCACTTCGTGCTGCTGGGTTGACGACATCATTCGCCCCAATCACCAGCGCTACATCTGTTTGATCAAACTGGGGATTGATATCATCCATGTCGTACAGTTGCTCATAGGGTACATTCGCTTCTGCCAACAAGACATTCATATGTCCTGGCATTCTACCGGCAACTGGGTGAATAGCATACTTCACTTCAACACCCATACGTTCAAGCTGATCCGCCAATTCTCGGATGTTATGCTGTGCCTGTGCAACTGCCATCCCGTAACCAGGAACAATCACCACAGAACGAGCATAGCCTAACATCATCGCGCCTTCTTCAGGATCAATGCTGCGAACAGTCTTATCTGTTGCACCAGCTGCACCTGCACCACCAGACGCCGCACCACCGCTGCCAAAAGCACTGAACAGCACACTAATTAAGGAGCGATTCATTGCTTTACACATAATCTCGGTGAGGATGATACCAGATGCACCTACCAGAGCGCCAGCGATGATCAACATATTGTTCATCACCACAAACCCAGCAGCGGCTGCAGCTAACCCAGAAAACGAGTTCAATAGCGAGATCACTACAGGCATATCGCCGCCACCAATGGGAATGACAAACATCACACCCAGTACTAGAGAAACGACGACTATTCCCAAGAAAACAGGTAGATTATGTGGTGCAGTCAATAGGTAGGCACCACCGACTAGATAAGCAATAAGGAGTGAGGCATTAAAGGGTTGTTGCAAAGGAAAGGTGATTGGGGAACCGCTGATCAGCCCTTGCAATTTCGCAAATGCCAACATACTTCCTGTGAAAGTGACACCACCAATGAGCACATCTAGCAACATGGAGATGTTGACATCAAGAGGTACAACTTCAGAACTCGCCAGTAGTCTCCAAAATTCAGCAACAGCAACAAGTGCTGAAGCAGCACCTCCCAATCCATTGAGCAAACCTACCATTTGGGGCATTTCAGTCATTTGGACTTTGTAGGCAGCGATCGCGCCCAGCACCGATCCAATTGCCAACCCCAACAAAATCATTTCATAGTTCAACACCTGCTGATCCAGCATTGTTGCCACAATCGCCAATAGCATCCCCACAGCAGCAACGACATTGCCTTGCCGTGCTGTGGCAGGTGAACCAAGCTTTTTCAATCCCAGAATAAATAAGGATGCTGCGATTAGATATGTCAGTTGAATTCCAGTTGGCAGAAAGTCACTCATATAACCAATATCCATTAACCGTTTGCCTTTTTCTTAAACATTTGCAACATCCGATCTGTGACGAGAAAACCACCTACTACGTTGACAGTAGCCAGAATCACAGCAATCAAACCGAGAATGACTGATAGATTCCACTCTCTAGCACCAGAAGCGACTATAGCCCCAAGTACAGCAATCCCAGAAATTGCGTTAGAGCCAGACATCAAAGGTGTATGGAGGGTTGGTGGCACTTTGTTAATGACTTCAAATCCTGTAAAAGATGCCAAAACAAATACAAATAATGCTGCAATTAATGCTTCTGTCATGAAAGAAACTCCTTGATAAATAGGGGAGTGGGGAGTTAGGAGTTAGGATTCCCCTTGTCTTCCGCTGACCTACTCCCTACACCCCATTCCCTCTTCATTTGCTAATTACTAAAGCCTGTAGTGCTTCTCGCACTCTAGAAACACGAATTTCTCCTGCGTGGGTGATGCAAGCTGCATTGAGAATATCGTCGTCAAAGTTCACATCCAAAGCTTTGTCTTTGATGAGAAGTTGCATCAATGATGTGATGTTCTTAGAGTACAGTTGGCTGGCATGGACGGGCATTGATGATGGGAGGTTAATTGGACCGATGATAGTGATGCCGTTCCATACAATGTCTTTGCCGGGATCGGTGCAGGCGCAGTTACCCCCTTGCTCAGCTGCAAGATCCACAATAACTGAACCTATTTTCATTTGTGCCACCATCTCTTCAGGAACGAGAATAGGTGCTTTTTTCCCAGGAACTTGGGCGGTAGTAATCACGATATCGGCATTTTTTACGTGTTCAGCGACAACTTCCTGAGTGCGCTGTTTGCTTGCTTCAGAAATTTCTTTGGCATAGCCGCCTGCAGCAGTGGTTTCTTCTTCTAGTTTGACTTCAACGAATTTTGCTCCTAAGCTTTGTACTTCTTCTTTAACAGCCGGACGGATATCGAAAGCTTCAACGACTGCTCCCAAGCGTCTAGCAGTGGCGATCGCTTGCAACCCAGCAACACCAGCACCCATGACAAACACTTTGGCTGGGGCGATTGTGCCCGCCGCTGTTGTTAACATGGGAAAGTATTTTGGTAATGCTGCTGCACCAATGAGTACTGCCTTATAACCTGCAATTGACGCCTGCGACGACAAAGCATCCATACTTTGCGCTCTAGTTGTACGGGGAATCATCTCCATACTGATAGCAGTTACCTTTCGTTCTGCTAGTTGTTGTGCCACAGAAGGATTTCCTAAGGGATTGAGAAACCCAATAAGCACAGCCCCTTCTCGTAGCCAGGCAATTTCTGAGTGTCCATCGCCTCGCTCTTGGGGTGGGCTCACCTTGAGTAAGATATCGGCTTGACTCCATAATGTTGCAGTATCGGTGATAATTTTAGCTCCAGCTGCTTCATAGGCAGCATCAGTAAAGAAAGCTCGTTCCCCTGCACCACTTTCTATCCACACTTCCAAACCTTGTTTTACCAAGCGGGCAACAGTATCGGGAATTAACGCTACACGACGCTCACAAACTTCAATTTCTTTGGCAACTGCTACTCTCATGAAATCTCCTGTTACTTGTTCTTTGTCCTTTGTCCTTTGTCTTTTGTAACTAATCACTAATAATCAATGACTAAGGACAACCCTTTCGCTTTTAACTTTATTTGTACTGAGCTACGCCTACATATCTGGCTTTTGCACTTTTTGGAGAAGAACTCGGAATACAACACGCAGAACTTAGAATATCCTCAGGAATAAATCCGCTTTATTTAAAAAGTTTAGAACTATTTTCTTGTTTACGGATAAGTCCTCTGATTAAGGATGTCTAGTAAGCATGACATAGTTAACTTCATTAGGAGTTATCGAGTTGCAAACAACTCATACACTCGTTACTTTTTTGTGAGTTTTGAGTTCTTGATTGGTTCTAACTTTTAGGCAAATAGCAAAAAGGTCCATCTGCACATCCTAAATTGATCCCCAAATTTTGGCTATTCCTCTTCAACTTCTTTTTAGAGATGTAAAACTTTTATTCTTATTTTTTTACAAACTGCAATATTACTCAATTCTTTTACAACTTATGTTTAGTGATTCCCACTTCAAATACTGAATCATTATAAAAATTTAGCCCAAGTTAATCAAAATGATAGCTTTGCAAGAGCTAAATTTTTATAACAAAGAGATGAAATTTAGATAAACTTATACATATTTAGAAACAATGTGTGTGACTCAGGCTGACAATACATGTACTTAGTCAAAAGCATAATTATTGTTACAATATGCCTTGCTTGATTACTGACCTTTCTAAGTACAGGGACACTTTTTGTTGGGGTTCTACGTCACCTTCTTGTAAAGTTCGATATTAATAGATTCATTTTTGCCTTGGATATGAGCTTAACTATGCAACGTTTACTTTCCCAAAGTTTTAAGCGACGGCTTCCACTCTTAAAACTCCTTTCCGCTTTTGCTGCAATCAGCGGATTGCTAGCTGGGGTACCAGCCATTAGTTGGGCACAGTCTAATCCAGGTTTGACACTGTTTAGTGGTGTCAAAGGTGATAATCAGCTAACCTACCGCTTAGATTTTGGTGGTCAACCCAATACTATTGATCGTTACCGTTTGAGGATTTCTCATAAAAAGATGAAAATAGCGGTAGCTCAATTCGTGATTAGTTATCCTGAATACTTCAAAGGAAGCTTTGATCCCAAGGAAGTAGAACTACGTGTTAAAGACAAAAAGGTTTCCCTGTCTGATGCCAAGTGGGATAAAGAAAATCACGTGATTGAAATCTTTCCAAAAGAAGCAGTTCCTGCAGGTAGTAACGTTGAGATCATTCTCTCTCAGGTGAAAAACCCAAGTTTTGGTGGAGTATTCTATTTTAACTGCTCAGTTCAATCTCCTGGCGATGTACCACTATCACGTTACCTTGGAACTTGGATTATCAGCATCAACAATTAAAGATCAATCACTCATTGCGTTAATAGTGAGCAGTAATCAGTAGCGCGGCTAGACTGATTACTGTATCTTGCTTTATGGCACTTTATGTGATATGATTATAAATTGTGGCTTTTTTTATAGAAAAATAGTCCTAAAAGGAAAACAATCACTATGCAAAGAACGCTGGGCGGCACTTGCCGAAAGAGAAAAAGAACTTCTGGTTTTCGTGCCAGGATGAGAACACCAGATGGCAGAAATGTCATCAGAGCTAGAAGAAGAAGAGGACGCTATCGCCTGAGTGTTTAGGGCATTTATCACGTATTGTGGCATTGCCCAAAGTAAATCGATTAAAATCGAGAAAAGACTTCCAAGCAGTTTTCCGTGAAGGGACCCGTCGTCATGGTTCGTTTATTACATTGACAGCCCTACGACCTTCATCTTTTCCTGCCTCTTCTCAGGAGACTGCCGCTAAAACTGCACAACAAACAGATGACTCACATCTGACCCCAATTAAGATAGGCATATCTGTTAGCACAAAAGTCAGTAAGCGAGCAGTTATTCGCAACCGCCTAAAAAGACAAATTGCAGCAGCTTTGCATCAGTTGTTGCCCAAATTAGCACCTGGATGGCGACTAGTGGTTGTTGTAAAACCAGCAGTTGCAGAATTACAGTGCGTAAGCCAACAATTTCTGCAAGAATTAGAGCAGTTGTTGGCAAAAGTTGAGGTATTAAATGGGCATTCGTGAAGAAGTTTATTATGAAGGCGGTCCCCACATTGGGGATTTAATCATCAATATACTGATAGGGTTAACCGTAGTTGGCTTACCGTTGACAGTGGGCGCAATTGTTAGAGCATTGTGGTTACGATTCCGCATCACTGATCGCCGAGTTTCAGTGACAGGCGGTTGGAGAGGACGCGATCGCACCGACGTCATTTACTCAGAAATTGCCAAAATTGTCAAAGTCCCCCGCGGCATTGGTTTGTGGGGAGACATGGTGCTAACTCTGAAAAATGGTAGTCGCTTAGAAATGCGTGCTGTTCCTAGATTTCGCGAAATCTATGACTACATAAATGAAAGAGTAGCAGCAAAAAACCCCAATTACAGCGGTGCAGCAAAGCAGTAAAGGGGCACCAGGAGCGCCAGGAGACAAGGAGGACAAGGGGGACAATTGTTAATAATTAACTCCTCATTCCTAACTCCTAACTCCTAACTTTTTATGATGTGCGGCTATCCGTAGTGCGAACTTAGTCGCAGATAAATCATGATTTTAGATAAATTAGATTCAGTTAAATTACAGTACCTCAGGTTGAATTCAGAATAATGGATTTTGGTATCGGGTTTCTCTCGAACAACGTGATGCTTCCAATCATAGACCTGTTCTATAGCATCATACCTAGCTATGGATTGGCGATTGTAGCATTGACATTGATAGTTCGCTTCGCTCTCTATCCCCTGAGTGCTGGCTCCATTCGGAATATGAGGCGGATGCGCATTGTGCAGCCTCTAATGCAAAAACGGATGCAGGAGGTTAAAGAGCGCTATAAAGACGATCCGCAAAAGCAGCAAGAGGAAATGCTGAACGTCCAAAAAGAATTTGGCAATCCACTAGCAGGCTGTTTACCTTTACTGGTACAGATGCCAGTTTTGTTAGCGCTCTTTGCAACTTTGCGTGGCTCACCTTTTGCCTCGGTTAACTATAGTGTTAACCTGCAAATCTTGCCCACTGAACAAATCGAACGAATTCAACCTCAAGCTTTTGCTACTCCCCCTCAAAACATCTATGTTGCTGAAGGAGAACATGCTAAAGTCACTGCTATCCTTCCTGGGGGTACCAAATTAGCAGTAGGGGAACACACCAAGATTGAATATCAAACTCTGGAAGGTAAACCCTTTCCAACAATTTTGGCAGAACACCCTGAAACTAAGTTAATTCCTGAATGGAAAATCACCAAAGGGGAAGAAAGAGTAAAAATAGATGCTGAAGGTAACATAGAAGCCTTACAGCCAGGAGACGTTACTATTCAGGGAACAATTCCTGGATTAGCAGCAGATAAGGGATTTTTGTTCATTGATGCTTTAGGCAGAGTTGGCGCGATTGATCCAGACGGCACAATCCACTGGGATATCGTCGCTATGGTCGTGATGTTTGGCATTACCCTCTATGTTAGCCAAGTACTTTCTGGGCAAAATTCTACCAATGCTAACCCACAGCAAGATACAGTCAACAAAATCACTCCTGTGATCTTTTCTGGAATGTTTTTGTTCTTTCCTCTCCCAGCTGGGGTGCTGATGTACATGGTGATTGGTAATATCTTCCAGACCCTGCAAACTTATATTCTCTCCCGTGAACCTCTGCCAGAGGAATTGCAAAAAATTGTAGAGTCTCAGGAGAAAGCAGCAGACAGTGCACAACAAAAGGCACTACCTTTTGAGCCAAAAAGTTCTAAGAAAAAGGCTACAGGGTGATGATGACCGATAGTCGAATGCAACGTGGTCAGCAGTGGTTAAAAACACTCTTGCAACTTGCAGGTGTATCTGTTGATGTTCGAGGTGAGTTAGAAGCGACCTCCACTCAAAAAGAGGAGTCACCAGAACCGGATAGCTTTTGGTTGACAATTGATGAAACTAACTTGACGCCAGAGCAAATTCAGATTCTAATTGGCGCTGACGGTTCAGTGCTAGATGCTATTCAGTATCTAGCTAACTCTATTCTTAACTTGAACCAGTTACAGGGGGAACAAGCCTCTTACACTGTTGAACTCAACGGCTACCGCGTTACAAGACAAGCAGAGATTCGCGCTATGGCAGAAGCAGCTGCTCAGCAAGTACGTGATTCTGGCCAAGAAGTGGAAATCAAATCCCTTAGTTCAGCTGAACGGCGTCAAGTCCACACCTTTTTAAAGGAGTTTAGCGATTTAGAAACCTTCAGTCGAGGCAAAGAACCTCATCGTCATCTTGTTGTACGCCCTGCTATGGGTGAGTGAGGAGTTAGGAGTTAGGAGTTAGGAATAATAAATTAATTTACAACTCGTTACTCCTCACTCGTTACTTAATTGCTCTTTCAAATTTGGTGGTGACAAAATTTATTTGCAGAAAAGCTAGACTTAAAGATGTGTTATCAGAAGCAAATGCCTGTGATAACACATGTGTTTTTTAACAAAGTTGTCTTACAAATCCTATGGACGCTATTTATATTCCGCAGCTAACTACAGCGCCGGAGCGGACAGAGGAGATTCCGGTTCAAGAGTTTCTGCCAGGGTTAGAAACATTAACACCTGTTCGTGGTCGCGTTCGTGTTAAGCATCATGGTAATTACCTGCAAGTTTCCGGTCAGGCAGAAGCAATTATGACGTGTACTTGCAATCGCTGCTTGCAAAACTACAATCATCGTGTGATGGTTGATGCAAATGAAATTATCTGGTTAGATGAAGCAGCTGGCGAACCTGATGACCTCCCGCTAGAGCGGGAAGTCGCTATGGAGGACTTAGTAGAAACCCTATCACCTCAGGGATATTTTTATCCTAATGAATGGCTGTACGAGCAAATGTGCTTGGAAATACCTCAACGCCAACTGTGTGATCCTGATTGTCCAGGAATTCAACCCAACGCTGCAAGCACCTCAGACAAGCCTGTTGACCGCCGATGGGCGTCTTTAGAAGCTTTGAAAAAAGAACTTCCAGGCTAGTCTTTTAGGTGCGTAGTTGCGCTTTAGCGCTAAAGTGCAACTACAACAGAAATTTTTCATCTTAATCCTTTCGTCAGCCTCACTGAAGGATTTCATTGATTTTAGTAATAGAGGACATTAAAATAAATGGGACAGTTCCTTGGGAAGAAATTAAAAAAGAAATGAGAAAGGACGTAGCGTGAGGTAGAAAATAGAATTTTCCAAGGCAGCTTGATACTCCCCCCGGCTTTTAGCCGTGGGATTCTTGAAGAGTCCACAAACGAACTTTCAATGGTGCTATCAAAGACACCCTACTGATTCCACTAAGGTCTAAACC
>JAJPJF010000396.1 GCA_021324415.1 Nostocales cyanobacterium Centralia_MAG_434 | reverse complement strand
TTATAATTTGCTCCCGATTATTAAATTTGATTATTAATAATATCCTTCGCTCAAATTTTTACTAATCAAATTTTGAAGTTTAATTAGTTGAAATATTTTGGACGAATGCTTCTAAAAATATATTGCAGCTTTTTGAAAATTTTGGTGCGTTTGCCCTGGGTAGAATACGAAGCCGTTTTATCCGAAGGCATAGGACATAGCGGGATGTCTGCACTCATCTCACTGGTGAGCCGCAAGTAATGGGAGCATTCAGGATAATGTTTGGTTGAATGGTGTTCATGGGCAATTGCATGGATGAAAACCTAA
This sequence comes from Nostocales cyanobacterium Centralia_MAG_434, assembly GCA_021324415.1. GTDB lineage: Bacteria > Cyanobacteriota > Cyanobacteriia > Cyanobacteriales > Nostocaceae > JAJPJF01. The sequence goes on along the minus strand of JAJPJF010000396.1, from coordinate 40,939 downwards.
TATCAACTGTACAAATGCAAAGGGAATGGCGATTGCCTCTGGCACTGCGCTTTGTAAAGGTCGCAGTTGCAAGGGTGTATTTCTGTTTACAATGCTGATAGCGATGCCGCTATCACAAATGATATCAATATGCCCCAAAAGAAGTCACCCCAAAGCAAAACAACCCCATCCAGCCAAATGCTCCGCGTGCCTACCCCACTCATTGAGGCAGTCAAGGAGCTATCACGGCTACATAGACTGGGGCATACAAATGCTGTGCTTGGCGGGTTACAAGAGTTGATATCAGCTATTGATAGCAATGCTGATATCGATGTTGGGGCTAGTAGTGAAACAATAAGGCAGCTAGCTTTACGGCTAGAAAAGCTAGAATCGCGTCTTGATAGTGATAGCAATGTTGATAGCATGAAATCAGTGACTAGCTTGTCTGAAAAGCTAGAAGCAATCCAGACAAGACTGGTGCAACTCGAAGGAGCAATTTCAATCCTTGGGCAACGGCAACAAACAGCCCCCACCAGACGGCAAGCCTTCACCTACCATCCTCCACAGATGGAAATCAAACCATTCACCGAGGAAAATCTAGCAAAAAGACTAGCATCTTCCACTTCAACAATACGTAACATGCGCTCAACCAAAACTCCCAAAGAATTCGAGTCTTGGTGCCGCCAACGTGACCCAGGCGGACTGGCGTGGCGATACCAGAAGGATGGGCTTTATCATCCGGTGAAATGAGCACCTTGAGCTGGGGAGGCCCCCACGAAAACCAGGTTGTTCTGCATCCAGAACAACCTGATTTTACCTACTTCAGGCGTGGAACTTAATCACCAACTTCCGCGTCTTAATGCCTCTAGTAACGGAGGATTCTATTCCGCTTCTGGCTGCTTTGCAATAAATGCTCTTTCATCGCCGGTGCTCCCCGGTGCTTCCCCTGCTTTTCAAGCTAGAGGGGGCACTCCTAAATCAGGTCGGAGATTTTATCACTCATCTGTTTTTGTAAGTTTTGACGGTTATCATCATACTTCAACACTGTCTGCACTTGGGCATGTCGGCTAAACCTTTGGGTAGCACGGTAGTTGCCATTGTTGAGATCCAATACTGTAGTAATTGCACTATGGCGAATGCGGTGTGGTGACATTTTTTTGGTAATTCCGGCTTGTTGACATAACCCATCTACTAAGCGTCTAATTGCTTCTCCAGTTATTCGTTCACCGTATTTGTGATATGCCAGAACAGTGAACATGGGGTCATCGCTACGTTTTTTCTTACTGGCTTTCAACCAAGTGGCTAGAGCCTCACAAGTCCTATCTGACAAATCGATGAGGAGTTTTTGAGTCCCCTTGCCCTTACCAAGGATAGCTAAAGTTTTCTGTTTGGCATTAAAATCGCCTACATTTAAATTAACTATCTCATTGCGCCTCAAGGCATTATCCCAAAGTAACCGCAAGATGGCATAGTCTCGTTTACCTTTTTGAGTGCTGCAGTCAATCATGGCGATAACCTTAGCATAGTCAGTTGGTGGAATTCCTTTCGTATCGCGGTAAGCTTCAACCTTCTCCCCTTTGACATCATCTAAGGAGAAATTGCATACCCCCAAACGTCGCCCCATCTCCACCATTGATTTAATGGCACTAAGACGGCGGTTCACTGTCGCTTCGGCGAGTTTTTTCTTGATGAGGTGGGCTTTGTACTTCAAAACCAGAGCAACTGCGTGACGCTGTTCTAAGTGAAGGAATTCCAAAACTAAATCTCTGCTTGGTTCTTTTTTGGCACTGAAAAGAAAAAAGTCTCGTAGGTCTTTTTGGTATTCGCGCTTGGTGTTCTCGCTGCGCTTATCTCCAATTAACTGCTCTACCACATCGGGGTCATTTTCTAAAGTAAAGTCTTCCCCTATCGCTAAGGCGAACGAGTTTTCTAGAACACTTAAATTCTCTGGATGAATCGAACTCATACAGCAAGCGGAGGGTACAGGTTTACAGGGGCGAAAGCGCCGAGTATATGTATTTTACATTCTAAGTGGTGTGAAAATCGTCATTGTCGCACTATATGATTAACCATGAGATTACGCCCAGTCAATAACTTTCATTCACTAGAACACACCCTAGGCGCACTCAAACTCGCAACTCTGGCAGGAAAAACGTGTAAGAACTGACTTTAATTCTACGTGATAACTCGGTCTTTTCTTTTTTCGAATTCTATAAGACAACGCCAACCTTTAGCAGTGTTGGGACATAGCTTGGTAGCCAATACTGCGTGGGTTTTAGAAGGAAAAGCAGGGGAAGCTTGCCTTAGGCACTTACCAGTAATAAAATGTCCAACCGTGCAAGAGCCTTCCAGGCTGGGCCCACACTATCAACGTGTCTGCACACCGATCCTTCGAGTACGGTTGGACATTTTATTTTTTGGATCTCCCTTAAAGATTGCCATCGTTGAATACAACAGGCTGTTACGTGCAGCATTTATTAGGTTGGTTCCGAAGCGATTGCATGCACGGAGCACTGGCGATTGCCAATCGCCCTGCATAGTAGCGCCTTCTGGGCAATTGCGCTTGATCGCTCTTTTTAGGTTTACTGATTCTCACCTACCATCCCACATCAATTCGTGCTTTGATGTGAACAAGAGCGTCTTCCTCAGTCCTTGCAATTACAAATACTCCACCAACGACAGCTTTCCAGTCCCCGTCTTTCAGTTGGGTAATCCTAACTGAACGACCTTTATACTTAAAAACTTTTCTAATTTGTTTAATCGATTTCATAATAATGCAAATGCGTCTTCAATAACTCTTTTATGCTGTCATGGAGCGAACCCAAGTTGCTCTTGCTACCTAGCTTTCAATAACAGTTACAACAACTTCATCAAATGACGGTTTCGGGCAGCCCGGAAGCCTCGGCGTTGATAAAATGCAAATGCACGTTCATTAGATGGAGTTGCTTGAAGTGAAAGTGCTACTGCTTTTTTAGCCCATGTTTTTTCTAACCACTCAAAGAAAGCAGTACCAATACCATGACCTCGATAATCTTCCTGCACAAACAGTTCATCTATCTCAATAAAATCGCCCCCATATTCATTACTCCAAAAGAAGACAATGATCGCATAGCCCACAACTTTGTTGTCCTGCTCAAAAACTACAATGCGTCCCTTTTGGGGTTTATTGGTGAATTCCCAAAAAGTCGCTTGTATTTTCGCTCTAGTCATTTCCATCGCTGGTGGGTCTTCTTGGTAAAGAGAAAGTACATAGTTTTGTACTATTACCAAATCACCCTCACTACAGGCTCTAAAGTTAATACTCATTTTTATTTTTCTCCAGACGCGGTAATTACCTTGAATGACCGAAGAAAGAACGAGAGAACATAGAACTCAGTAGTCAGAATCAGAATTCTGAGTTCTGAATTCTGACTACTAGGTTCTTCTTAAGGCATCTTTTTTCATGTCACTGTGGCATTACATTGGGGTAGACAAGTCCCCAGCAAGTAAATATTGAGGAACCTGCTTGAAGCTATACCTACCTGATGTCGGATTTAAATCGAATACCCAAATTAAATCAAATCTACTCCCTAACCATTGCTGTGGCACTGTTGTAGCATTGCCTAGTATCTGATTAGCAATACTAGGGATCTCCTGGTGTTCCCAACAGATGAGTACTACCCCATCACATGTGAGGGCATTTGCCACCATTTCGTTTTCTTGCCCCTTCAAATAGTTAGTATTGATAGAAAGCCTAAGTTTTTCACTTAATGGCGTAATCGTCTGTTGTGGTCTACGACTGTTGCTATGTCTTCCGATTCCAGATGCATAGAGAAACTGGGGTTGGGCAAGCTCAGGATTTTGAATTGTTTCGCTTGCCTGCGCAAGCAGGCAGGCCAATGCACCTGCTCGAACCCACCCTTGAACTATTAGGGACTCCAGGTCTTCCTCCCCTGAGCTTAATACCCCTTTGGGACCAGAATCCACAGGCTTTTCAGCATGTCGTATGAGCATGATTTTTGTTGCTTGTGGTATTGTACTCATGTTCTTAATCCCTTTTGTTGATTCATTTTTTATGAGCGCAGGCTCGGAAAACAACTAGATCTCACAATCTAATAGAATCAGACTCAGGCAAACTCTTGACCTTCATAAATGATGAACCCGTAGGGGTGATGAGTGAAGTGCAATACGGGCAAGACTGGATTTCGATTATCTGTGCTAGGCTCAGCCCGCATCGCGTCGATGTACTCTCCTTGTGCCTCAATCGGCTGTTGTACCTCAAGGTTCGGAATTGGGGTGGATATGCCTTCTGAGTCACCAAAGCGAATTGCTACAAACAGCCTTTGACCATCTATATCACCATTACCGCCTTGGATCTCAAGTGTCTTGTCAACATCCACTTGAAGATGCTGGTGCCTGCCGCCATCAATGCCTTCACCTGAGGAAAGCACAGCTGCAATGGTGCCGCGAATATGGACTAGCGGACCTTTTGCCGAATTTTCATGGCTGTGATGTGGGAGGGATTGGAAAAAATGCCGATGATGTTGTGACATAGGTTTTTCTCACTATAGGAGCCGCAATGCGACCAGGGCTTTTATGATTGCTCTTCGTAGATTAGCAAAACAGATGTGGGTTCGCACATAATTGGGCAAAGAGTTCAACTATATCCGCATCTTTGACACTTCTGTTCTCACTCCCAAAACGGCAGCCAAGTACTTCTTTTGTGCCAATGCACTTAAGGCACTTGCCAGTAATAAAATGTCCAACCGTGCAAGAGCCTTCCAGGCTGGGCCCTTACACTATCAACGTCTCTGCACACCGATTAACGAGTACGGTTGGACATTTTATTTTTTGGATCTCCCTTAAGGCGTAAATAAATATCCAGCCAATGTGGTTAGCTCGTGGGCGTAGTCGGATATTCGTTTTAATAAAGCTGGATATTTATTTTTTTGGATCTCCCCAACCACATCATCTTGTTTCTGGGCTACCCCAACGTGGAAACAATGCAAAAACTCCAGCAAATCCAAAGCTTTGCCCAGTGTGACCTCAATTGCGCCAACTGCTACAATCCAAGAGCTATGAGTGCAATCATGTGACCCAAGCATTGCGCAGCTGCTCTCACTGATTGGCCCTCTGGGCCAGTGCAAGCATACAATCGCTCTTCTCCACTTAATAGATCCACTAGATGAAGACTGCGCAGCTTTGGTCTAGGTGTAGGTAGAGACTGCTCACGTTCATGTCAATTACGGCCAAGGTATACTCTCATGTCATTTGGGCCGTGTTCATCTGCAAAAAACAACGGTAAATCAGGCATTTGAACACTCTCTGGGGTATAGGAGGGGGTTAAGCGTATCCCAATATCCATAAAAGCTTTTTCACCAACATTAACACCTGCATAGGGTATACATAGGGGCTAAATTCTGCCTATCATCTCATAACCAGATCTTATGGAGACTATTTATCTTTATATGTCAACTCTTCTTGCCTTTTTGTAACGATATTGTTATATTTATTTACATAAGATAACAAACAAAAGAAGGGAAACAAACTATGTACACCACAGTTAACGAAGACGGCGTTCTCAATAACTACCCAAATGAAACCAAAGCAGTCTTGGCTGAATATCCAGCAGTTTGGGAACAACGCCAATACGTTGTACAAGGCCTATTCGCTGCATCGTTTGTCACCGCTCTAGTTTTAATCGCCTTTTTTGCTAGTTAAGCATTGCATTACGGTATCTCCCATCAACCAGATCGACTTCCTCTAACCTCGGCACTAGAAGCTGAGGCTTTTGCTATATGGCTTCAAAGTTCTACTCAGTCTCGGTTTCACTCACAACTTGATCAATCTCTGCTAATTTTTGAGCAAGGAGCGATCGCAACTCCTGCAGTTGCTCAAAACCAACATCAGCCATTTGAATACTAGACAGTTCTCTGACTTTTTGAATGACTGTTTTGACCTTCTTAGACTCTGTTTTTTCTACCTTTGAGTACTTGGCTTTAATTTGTTTAATCAGTTCACGGGTTTCTGGCACGGTGAGGTTTTTCTTCAACACCTGGTCTGTTGCCTTCACTCGTTCTTTCATTGCTTCTTTTTCAGATAGACCCAAAGCCTTAGCAGATACTGTTACCAGTGCCAAAGCATGAGCGCCCTTTAACCCGCGGTGACGAATGGCGTCTTTTAAATCTTGGGGTAAACCTAACATAGGCATGAGATTGGCTTTGACGCTGGCAGGATTTAAACCCAATTCTAGAAGCAACAAAAGTAAATCTTGTTCATTGCCAATTATCCCCAGTTCTTCTAAGGGAGATCCAAAAAATAAAATGAAAGCGCCTTTGTTGGTTGATCTGTCGGCACAATAGGTTATTCGTTGTAATAAGGCTGGACATTTTATTACTGGTAAGTGCCTAAGCCCAACTGCTGCTCTTGGGCACTCAGGGCAACCAATTTTGTCAGTTCCTTACTCTTGCCATCGCGCTCAATGCGTTTGATTGCCGTTGCCAGGACTGTGATCCTTTCATCAACAGAATACCCAATCGATTTGGTAATATTAAGTGGTGATCGCCTCCACCTTATCCAACAGGTTTAGGTCCTCGAATCCTAAGAAAGTCTCACTGCTGAAGAATCCGAATCCTCCAACATTCACACAACCAAAGCGTGTCTTCTGCCGTACCGATAGTCTTGCAGCTTAGGTATGCATCTGACTTCAAATCCTCAGATATCGATATCTGATGTTTCATCCTTGAGGTATCATACCCACATTACAAAAAAATAAGGATGTACACGTTCCCTCAGATATCGATATCTGATATTTAATCCTTGAGGTATCATACCCACATTACAGAAAAATAAGACTATGCAAGTTCGACTAGCTGTAATTAGCAATGCTGGAGGAAGTGGAAAAACAACACTATCAGTGCACTTGGCATATGAATTGGCACTTCACAAGTACGAGGTAGCGCTTTTTGATCTTGATCCACAAGGGTCGTTGACCCTTTTTTGTGGATTGCAACCGCCAGAGCCGGAAGAAACACTAGCTGCTGTGCTCAAAGATAATTTTGATGGTTCTTGGCCCCTAACTCCTTGCTGGAGCAAACACACTGATAAGGTAGTCCTCTGTCAAGGGGGAATGGTCCTCACCCAGACGGCAGATGAATTAGTGCTCCATAAACGCGGAGCCTACCTTCTGGGAGACTGCTTGACTGACTATCCACTCAAACAGGAGCTCATTATCTTTGACTGCCCAGCAACTCTTGGACCTTTGCCTTTGATGGCTCTAGCTGCTTGCACTCATGTTATTATTCCCGTGCAGTTGGAACCAAAATCTATTCAGGGTGCTGCTCATTTAATAGAGTGGTACTACTACCATTGCAAGCATTTACGCTTAAACCCATCTCCAGAAATTATGGGGTTTGTTCCCAACCAATATAATTCTCAACGGGGAACTCATCGGCAGATATTGGCGGCATTACCAGAACAGTTAAAGCAGATAAATCTTCGTGCGTTTCCCGAAATTCGAGACAGTGCCGAATTTGTTAATGCCAGTGGTCAAGGATTGCCAATACATCTCTACCGCCCTAGTCATCCTGCACGTGGTGATTTTAAAGCAATTACTTCTGAATTAATAAATTTAATTGGAAAGCCAGCTAATAAAACCAAGAAGAAAAAATAATATATGTGCGCTCGAAAAACCCCTGATATTAACAATTTTTTTTCACCAGCCAAGCAATCCCAGCAGCTATCTGAAGCTGAAAAAGAGATACAGCGATTAAGGGCAGAAATTGAAGCACTTCGTTCTCAAGGTTCAGCTGATTTGGAGGCGCATCTTAGCACGCTACGCGAGCAGATCCAATCACAAACAGGTATCTTGTCCATTCCCATGGAACAAATTGAGCCAAATCCAGAACAACCCAGGCAGACATTTTTGCCAGAAAGTATTGAATCCATGGCTCGTTCTTTGTCAAGAGATGGACAACTGGAGCCAATTATTCTTGTACAGAGAGAAAAGTTAGTTATATTTGATGGCGAGCGGCGTTGGCGTAGTGCCAAAAGTCTAGGTTGGCAGAATCTCCAAGCTGTCATTATTCAAGAACCAGAAACTTTACACCGTAAAGCATTACTAACCTCTCTGCACCGTGAAGACCTCAATCCCCTCGATAAAGCAGAGGCTATTGTTCGAGAAATAGTCAGCAATACTGATCTAGAATCTCAAGATATTCCCCGCATTCTCTCTACAGTAGTGCGAAGATTAAACGCACACAAGCGGATGAATTCTGTTGTAGAACTTATAACAGCTAACGCTCAAGCACAACAGCAAGGTTTAGACGATTTGGGGATAAGTGATTCAGAAAAAGTAGTATTGGCATTCTTACTAGATTTGCAGCTCAATCCTGCTTCGATTGAAGCTAACATTTTTCCAATGTTGTCACTACCACAAGACCTAAAAACAGCAATCAGGAGTGGATTAAAGGGCGTTCATGCGAGCGCACTCCAAAAACTTTCAGCTAAAAATCTAGGAGTCATTGAAGAAGAAGCACAATCCATTAGGGTAAATACGACACAGAAGGTAATGAATGAAAAATTATCTGCTAATGCTACCCGGAAATTAGTCAATGAAATTGTAGGACAACACTCCCAGTTATCATCAACCTCTAGTACGACAACTAAGCCGTTAGCAACAGAGGCTAAGCGTCTACAAAAGCTGTCCGTAGAGACGTTGAAGAAAGCTGACAAAACTCAGCTCATGGAGCTTCAAGAAATTTTGCGTCAAAAACTCACAGAAATTGAAGCAGTATTGAACGAAAATGCTGAGCCCAGTCCCTAGCTAAAAATACTATGATTGCCCAAGGAGCAGCGCCATCATATGCTCGCTTTTCGGGAACTACACGGAGTATGATTACAGCCAAATATTATTTTTTCTTTGGTCGATTTTTTCGCCGAGCTTCTTTCTGCATTTTTTTCTTTTTCTTGGCATGGTTTTTGGATTTATTAAATGAGGGAGTAAAGTCTTCCCCAGAAAAGGAGATAGGGCTGGCTTGCTTCCTGTTTTCCTGTTGAAAACAAGCCCAGGATTTCATTTCCGATATTGTATCTTCTATCAGAGAATAGTGCGGATGCTCACGAAGTCGAGTTAAGGCTGCTTCTGGACCTAGTTGAAGAGCATCTTCCACATCTTCTTGGTCAATAAAAAACGTTTCGATGAAATCCTCTTCAAAAAGTCGTTCAATATGTTCCTTTAGTTCTATTGGACAAAGTTCAGAACTATTTATAACTAAATTAGTCCAAATATAGTCAGATTTATTGTCTTTAAGAGTTGAGAAAAGTTCCTCAAAATATTGGATAACTTGCTCTCTTGAAATAATTCCTTGAGCTACCAAGACAACTAATGATTTTAGGGCAGCGCCTCTAACAAATTCATTGGCTTGTTGATTCTCGATGAGTTGCTTGATTAGATCAATATTTCCGCCACTAACACAAGCAAGGATTCTTCCTAAATCCTCAGTCACTACATCTCCAGTTACATCAAGTGATATCTCTCCTGGAGCCGAAAAAAACTCGACAATTAGAGGATAAGCTAATAGCTCTCGAAATTGCGCTAGCAAATACAAGGCATAAATATGTAAGAAATAGTCAGATTTATCTAACAACTCCTCCAGGTTATTTTTGTATTCTTCTAAGGTCGCTAATAACACAGGAGTAATGGCTTCCCTCTCTTGAATAGCTCTCTCTAAAGCTAAATGGGGAAATTTACCAGTGTTGTTTTCTAGTTCAGATAAAATTTCTTCCAATTGCATCGTCTATATTTGGCTGACCTTAAAAACGACAGTGGTTCTTGCTCTTAACGAGCGCGAAGTAAATATAGTCTATCAACGGGTGTACAATGATTCATTAATTTTTCTATCATCTGCTATCCTTAGATGGATATTTAGGGATATGCGGCTCATAGCTAGCACGTTATCCTAATCCTAATTTTTCCAGAGCTTTCCACAAATTGCGCCGTCGCTGATGCTCAACTCGCCATTGAGCCAGCAAGCTCTTATATGTTTGGGGTGCTAATTCTTTAAGTGCAGACATCCACTGAGCATGTTCTGTGTAATCTGAATTTCGGGATAGTTCCGGTCTTGGTACAAATTGATGCAACTGTGCTTTCCAATAAGCCATTACCTTCTCCCAAAGGTCATTAGGAGCATACTGCTGCAAATACGCTCGTCTGGAAGTATCATCCGGAGCAGACAAATCTGTTGGTCGAATGACGACTTGGTAAAACTGGGGATAAGGCGGTTGACCCAGACAATGGATCTCGGTCAAGTCTTTAGTGAGCAAACGTAAGATATCGTATGCCTCCCCTAAGTCTGTGCGTTCTCCAGACAAACTTGCTAACCATTGCAGGATTTGTTGAGCAAACCAGGTAGCACCTTTATTGGGAGTAGCAATACTGTCGATTAGCCAGTGCAACCACCAACTCTCAACGCTTTTCACTTGTTGGTATTGGTAGAAGTCCCAACGGGAGCGGGGTTTAGCACACCGAATGATATAATTGCGCCAGGATTGAAACAGAGATTGATGAGTTGTTTCACAGACCTCTATTTGAGCAAAAGTTTGAAACATCCTTGCCCAATCAAAACAGCTTTCAAAGACGATGAGCTGAATCTCCAAAGCATTTACCCGTTGTGATTGTCCCAGTCCTTGAGCAGTCTGCTGATAATAGCGAAGTAGGGCAAACTCATTTTCTCTCTGCCTGTCGCTACTAGAAAACCCACCAACAATGGTGTACAGTAACGAAGTTTCTGGTGACCAAGACTTATCCTTATGCTTGGATTTTAGCAAAGCATCTAAAGTTTCCTCAATTACGCTCAGACTTGCTGAATAGTCTTGTTTGGCCAAGAAATCCTCAATCACTGGTAAACCATTTTGCCACTGTTGCGGGATTGTCGCCCGGAGATTGTTCAAATATATTTCTGGTGGCGCGTATTTATGGATGGCTTCCATATAAAATTCATACCAGTGTGAGTGAGTATTATCCAGCGATTGTTTCCACAAAGTCGTCTCTCTATTAGCGTTGAGCCCAGCTAAAATACACTGTTGTTCCTCATCAGATAACTGCGTCAAAAAATCCAAAATTGTGTCACCATCTAGACTCACACATTCAAATTCCTCTTCCAATTGCCTGATTGTTTGGGCGAAGTCGAAAGCATCTTGGCGTGCATCCTTAACTGTTAGCCATTCCCACAGCAATAGGCTAGCACTCACGTATTGTTCCAGATGAATCCCATCATCAATATCCATCCAATCAGGAATGCCTGCTCTTATTTCGCTCTCGGCTTCTAAAAGTGCTGAGGCAAAACCTGTGTCGGGATTAAATCTGTTTTCAAAAGCCACCATTACTAGTGGCTGCATTTTCTGGGCAACCTTATCCAGATTTTCAGCAAACGAATAAGTATCAAAGTAAGGTGGTTCCCAATCTGCTTCTCGCGTTATGTATTCCCCCTCTTCAAGGGATGCTTCCCCAATAATTTCGTCCCATTGTTGCCACAATTTCAACCACGTTTGGGCTAATTTAGCTTGAGAAACAGGTTGCGATTTAGCTAAATTAGCTTGTTGAGTTAATGGCGACGGAGCAAGGATTTGTTTGACAGTCTCTTGAGTATTCGGTTGGAGTTGCGCTAAAGCCAACGAGCGCAAATCATCAGACAAAACTCCAAACAGCACATCAAGTAGCTGCGAAATCTCCTGCTGTGTTAGCGCTGCCAAAATGCGATCGCCAACACTGCCCAAATTATCAGCCGAATTACTTCGATTTTGATTATGTTTTGACATTTAATGGTATCAGGCTATACTTATTTCAACGTAGCTCATTGCAGATAATTTTGTTACTAAGTAGACAACTATCAAGAGCGATTTGACAGCATAACATCCCACGCATTAGACCAGGACTGCCAAGAGTCTGATAAATAGTTTAGCTCTTCAAGGGATCTGTATCTACTTCAGATAACTGCTGTGCTTTCACTGCAAAGATACGCAACTGTGAAGCACTATCCCCATCAACACTGGTCATATTAATCAGCTCTAAAAGACGTTCAGCAGTTATGTCTGGCTGATTAACAAAATCCCATAAACTACCAACACTACTAGTTGGATCTTGCCAATTTCTTGGGTAAGCACTACGCAAATAATTCTCCCATTGATCAGGATGCTCAAGCATATGCTGGGCAACTGCTAGCATTGAAGCTGCTTCAACAACTTGGAAATCATTTTCGTACATTCCCTCGTCAATTAAAGAAGTAACTAGAAATAGGGGCATAACAGTACTCCAGGATGGTTTTGTAATGGTTCGGGCTGGTTGAATAGTTAATCCCACCAAGCATATAACTGTTGAGAACTAATCTCTAATTCATCGCAACCCCAGACGAATTTTACAAATTCACCTGCAAAGTCTAAATCTTTCACCCCTTTAACTGTAATTGCATCAATCACCAAGTTTGGGTTTTCTGTATGATTGAGGACTACACCATCAAAAATCGCTGTCACTTCTGATTTTTTGCAACGTTGCCCAAATTCAATAAATGAACCAACTGATGGAGCAGCATTAAAATTTGCATTTGGTGTAGTGTAGCCGAATTGAAGCACTTGCTCTAATGATTCCAAATATAAACCCTGAAATTTGACTGCGTTGGGAGTATATTCAGTAATTGAGTTCCCTAAAATTTCTTCAATACGCTGAACCATATATTTATATCTAGAATGAACTACCCAGCCGCACCCGTCGAACGGGGTTTCGCTCGTCCCCTTCCATTTTACGGCTAGAGTTCGACTATTTCGCTAGTTATTGTTTGTAAAATCTCGTTGACATTTTGTGAGGTAATAGAACTAGTTCCCATTGACTCTAAATTTTTAATTGCTGATTGATAAGCTTCTTGGTCTGCGTACTGCTCCTCAAAATATTGCTCATCTTTATAACCATAAAGTATATTGTTAGAATCAATTCTCTTAAAAAACTGCTCAACTGGCATTAAGGATCTTACACTATGAAAATAGCCTTCAAGATAACCAATAAAATAGCTGATAAAATAGTTGATTTCTTGACGAGAAAATTCTAGTTCAAAAGGTTCACGTAGTATTTGATTATCATAACCTTCTACCTCAGCCTCCACAATCCTGTACAAGCTGAAGTTGATTGAACCGCGATTATCATAAATATCAACTAAGTAGAAAAATTTCCCTTGAACTTTTTCTACAATCAATAATACAGTAAAAGAGAAAGAGCCTTTCCAATCATCTATCCAATCACTGCTTTCACCCAATAAGTGTGTTAACGTTAAAAATATTTGAGCTAAATTAAGCTGATCTTCTCTTTCATTCTTCGACAAATAAAGATGTATATAAAACATATGATCATCTTTAATAGGAAGGCTATTTTTTCTCAGTTTTCTAAATTCCGCATCATCTAGTCGCCAAAGTTGATATTTAATATCTTTCGATTGTAGTTCAACCTTACTGCGCTCTTTAATTTGCCTAACTACTTGTCTCATGTATTTGGATTGAATGAATCGTCTTTAGTACTAATGTACTATATTAGAGACTGAATGCTAACAATACCATTAGCGCCTAAAGCTAGAGAAACTGTCACCTAGTGCCAAGTAGTTGAAAACGATGAAGCAAGTGATCGCCTAATCTTGTAGGGTGGGCATTGCTTGCAAAATCTCCGAAACAGATCCCAGAAAAAAAGGGAGTGTTTCAGTTATAAGCATTCTTGAGGGACTAGCGATCACCTAATCGCTGACGTTCTGCTAACCGCAAATACTTTTGTCTAATGTACCGCCTCAACCCAAGTTACAGGAGTCTCAGCAGCAATATTGCCCTACAGTCCGAAAAGCTGCACACTCAAGGTGTATCCAAGCATAGACCTAAATATCTGCAAGTTCAGCCTTGTGCTGGGACTTGTTCGGCTAAAATCTCATGATTAGTAAAGCCAACTTGAATTAGTAACAGAACCAGGATTACACCAGAGTTAGTCGCTATCAGCTAAACTGAATTTTTACATTTAGGTATAAAAAATTTCACTTAGGAAGTTCAACTATGCCAATGAGGAGAGCAGATCGAAGGGATTCTAATGATGATAATAGCACTAATCATCCCCGCTCACGTCAGAAAGAACCAGCTTCTCCTCATGAGCTTAAACAACTATTGATGACTGCTCGTGCCCAACGTGATGAATGGCAACAACGCGCTAAGGAAAATGAGGAAGCTGCTTCTCAGCGTGATGAATGGCAACAACGCGCCAAGGAAAATGAGGAAGCTGCTTCTCAATTGGTTCTTGTTCAGCAAGAAATCCAAACTTATCAAGTCGAAGTTGATGAGCTAAAAGAGCGTGCTGCTCAAAACTACCATCTCTATATTGATGAGCAAAAAAATTATCAACAGACTCTCTGCCTCTATAACGAAGAAAAAGCTAGAGCTACTGAACTACTTTCCAAGTATGAGGCAGTCAGTTCTGAGCGAGAAATGTATTTGACTCTATACAATGAGACTAAAGCAGAACTCAAGCATGAACGACGTTCCAAGGCTAGTATTAAGGGATGGGAAACTCGCCGTAAAGCTGAGAACGAGCGACTAAAACGCGAAATTGCTGAGATGGTTGTACTGTTGCGTGAATCCTTAGCAAGTAAGGATGAGGCAGTAAACAACCTTTATGTTGTCGCAGAACGTTTGGATCGAATTCAATCATTAGTTGATTCAGTGGAAGAGGAAACCACAAGCAATCCTATGGGCCTGGTACAGAAGTTTAAACGCATCTGGCTTGCGATTAAAGAAATACTTTCTGAATAAGAACTGCCCTTATGAGTAAACAATCAGTACCAGCTAAGGGAAATCAAGGGAAAGCGAAGTTGGGAGAGCAAATTCGCACTATTGCTGATCGCCTTAAACAAGAGACTGAAGTACAGATAAAAGCAACTGCGCGAATTTTAGGAGCCGCGGCTCAGATTAGTGAAAATCATGACCGACTTATTAATGAAGTAGTTGATATGGTTGAGGAAGACCTTAATCTAGAACAACAGCCATTTCCAACACATATTTATACTGTTGATATCCTCAAGCAACAATATAAAACATTACGAGATGCAAAGGCTCACTTTAACCTGAAAGCTAATAGTTGGGAAACACTTGTAAATAAATTAAATGCTACATCTTCCCAAAAACCTATAGGTGATAATAAACCTCGTTCACCTCAGGATTTAAAAGACAACTATGTGAGAAAAGTTGAAGATATCCATAAGAAGACTGAAGGATTAACAGTTTTTTTAGAACCGGATGTTGCAGAAATGTTTCCTAGTTCGGAAGCAGTTAATGAAGCTCTGCGTTTTTTAATTAGAGTTACGAGTAAAGGACTTTCAGAAAATCAAATATAGAGCAAATTATTATATAGAGGCAGAGAAGGGACAGATATCAGATGTCTCTTTGACACAAGCGCTCACAGCAACAACATTACCTAGTGCTTCTTGACTAACCTTAAACAGAGATTGAAGTATCGGTATAATGCTCTGTTTTGGCTTTATTTTAGAGGATGCATATCGGGACATGGCTCACTCTTCAACCTTGAAATTCGCCTGAACGAGCAGCTGGGCATTATCTCAACATCATAGTGCTTTTGCAATTAAAGAGAAAATGTATACCTGTGTTTGTACTAAAAGTTACAAAAAGCTTTGTCATTCAGCAAAAGCGGTAGATTTTTATGAACTAAAATGTTCCTTAAGTCTCAACTAAAGCTTCTCAAAGAATGAGGTTTCGATTGACTCAATTCAGGAAAATTTATGAAATATGATGCACATTTTTGAACTGCTAACACAAGGAATAAATCCTTCCTAGGAGGGGAAAATGGCTAAAACTAAAGCAACAGACATTCTTTCATTAATTGAAGCAGAGCATCGTCAAGTTGAGCAACTTTTTGCAGAAATAGAGAAAGCTAAGAAAGGTAAATTACATGAGCACTTCAATCAAATCTATAAAGCATTGAACTTACATGCAAGAGCTGAAGAGTTAGTTTTTTACCCAGCCATGCGCGAATATGACGAAACTGAAGAGTATGTTGAGGAAGCTGAACAAGAACATGAAGAAGTTTCAGTTCTTTTGGAAGAAATAAAAGCTCTCCAACCGACTGATTCTCAGTTTCAAGAGAAATTGAGTGAATTAAAAGAAGCTGTTCAACATCATGTAGAAGAAGAAGAAAGCGAAATTTTTAGTGCTGTACGCGAGTGTATGGATGAGCAGCAACTGACGGAATTGGGTCAGGAGTTTCAGAAAGCTAAAGCTAAACTAGAGCCAGATATTGAAGCTGCACTAACGAGATAGTCTGACTGTTATCATCAGGTTTTGTGAGTGGTGTCTAATAGTCATATCTAGAGTTCAAAGGGAACTCTTAACAAGATTTCACAACTCACACACGCTTACCATTTACCACAGCACAACAGCATCAATTTAAGACACACACTACTAAACCTAAATCCCAGCCTATAGCAATTATCTCTGCAACAGGCTGGGTATTTAACGATAAAGCGAAGCCACCCTTATCTCAACTGCGACCAATGCCACTGCTGTGAGGAGCCACGAAGAGCAATTGCTGAGATTTATGAGTGCGATCATCTAATTTTGTAGTGTGATCGCTACCAATTGATTACCTTGAGAGCCGTTACTTTTGCAAATTCTTGGTCAGCAGTTACCAAACTTGCAGAATTTTGGATTGCCATTGCCGCAATTATTGCATCTGGTAATTTTAACCGAAATTGTTGACGAAATTCAATAATTTTCTCAAGCAAAACTGTGTTATTTGTTACCAAATCGATCACTTCAACACGCTGAATAAACTGCTGAAAAAGTTGGCGATCATTTTGTCCTAGCCCAGAAAAAGCTAGAAACTCAATTTGACTAATGACTGAAACTGCTATCTAAGGGAGATCCAAAAAATAAAATGTCCAGCCTTATTACCACGAATAACCTACTGCGCCTACAGATCAACTTTCAAAGGCTGGACATTTTATTACTGGTAAGTGCATAATCAGCATTTTGTAGTAATTGAATAAGTTGGGTAGTTCCTTGCAGCAGGGCCATGATCGCATTCGTATCTAGCAGGTAGCGATAACCACTCCCTAGCGTAAATTCCTCTGCATTGTTACTGCATCTCCCTCCCAGGTTAACCGCCCCACTAAATCAGAAAAATCATACTTGAAGTTCTGCTTACTGGCTGCTGAAACTGGATTCAAAACAACAACAACATTCACCTTGACTGCCGTTAACTGGGTCGGAATATTAATATTTAAATAAGCCAATTCGTCTGTTTTTGTAGTCAGTTTTAAAACTTCCATGCCTATTAAATTAAACTTCATATAAATATAATATTAGTGCGTAGGCATAGCCCGCCACAGGCATCGCTCCTATTGTAGCGACTGCCTTAATACTCCAGTTCAGCCATGCTCCAAGGCAACTTCTATAAAAGTCGACAACTAGTAAAAAGAATTACACACGAAAAACCTATACTGGAAATGCGTTAAGCTAATTGAAACCATCGAACTAGCATTTGGCACAAAACAAGAAGGCTACTGCATTATGCCCAAACAATCCAAGGAGTTTCAAGAATTACTCAAACAGCAAAAACAATCAAAAGATAACCAAAAACACTTAAATGAATTAGCACAGAAAGTCAAAAAAGGTGCACTTGGCTCTTCCGCAGTAGAGATAGTTATTGAACCACCAGGAGCTGAAAAAATGTCAGAAGTCTTGGAAGAGTTCATTGACCCTTATATCGATACCGTACACAATATAGAAGCGCACAGAAGTTTATATGAGTTGGCTGTGTTTGCTTGGAATATATCCCTACTTCCTGAAACAAAGCAACAAAAGATGGTTGATCAGTTCATAGGAAGAATTCTGCTTGGAGATCCACAAGCGCAAGAAGAGACAAAACAACTCATATCCGAACTAATTATGCGGAAAAAGAAATATTTTGCGAATATTAAACGTTTTATAGCAGATTTTACTTTAAAAGGTACGGGGAAACATCGCCATCTTTCTGTAGCCTCAACTCTGTATGAGGTGAAACCAAAAGATATGGAAGAGATTTGAACCTGTATGCTAACTTTGGCTACATTCTGATTGATTGGGGTAAGATAGCAGAAATCTCCTCTAGTTGCAGCAGCAATTCATTTCCCCGATCATCTCTGCAAATCAAAAACATGCCCAAACTGCGTCCATCTAAAAAACCGCGAATTGTCACCCGTCTGCCATATTGGGGCATTCTGGGGTCACTAACGTAGACTCATATCTTGCACCAAGAAAAATTGATGTAATTTTATTACTCAGTAAGAAAGCAAAACCCTTGATTTACCGATAAAAGCCCATAAAATTGAAGTAGCTTTATTGCGCATCTTTTTAAGATATCAGGGTCTATACTTAGAGGTGCAAGATATGAGTAGACTTTCTGCCCAACGCTAAAGGCGGATTGCTTTTTCATAGTTCGGATGTACTACTGTACTAGTTTATATAGTACAGTAGAAAGCATAAAAAGACCCCAACTGAGAGTGCCACAACGAGAATGTGTTGGTGGCACCTCATTCCTTCATGCTGGGTGTACCTAAATCAAGAATTTAGGGTCGAGGTGCGAAAATCTACCAAAATTGATCACTCCTATCTGGAATCAGATTAATGCAATTGGGATACTAATATTGAGCAAGCAACTATGGCAACGAAAAAATCCACAAGCAATCAAACCGTTTACCAACTGAAAATCACCCTTAGGGACATTCGACCCCCTATTTGGAGAAGGATACAGGTATTAAGTTCGACAACGCTTCAACAGCTACATCTGATTGTGCAAGCGGCAATGGGCTGGGATAATTATCATATGCATTCATGGACCATTGCTGGTATTGATTACGGTCAATCTCAACCAGAATATGACTTTAATGTCCGTTCGGAAAAAAGTGTCATTCTTCGTCAGGTGGTTAACAGTGAAAAGTCCAAATTCTTCTACACTTACGATTTTGGAGATAGCTGGGAACACGAAATTTTAGTCGAAAAAGAACTACCATATTCTCCAGATACAAACTACCCTGTATGCATTACTGGGAAGCGTGCTTGTCCTCCTGAAGATTGTGGAGGTTCTTGGGGCTATGCAGAGTTACTTGAAATTATTACTGACCCATCGCACCCAGAATATGAAGAGAGGATTGAATGGGTAGGTGAAACCTTTAACCCAAATATTTTCGACATAGATGAAGCGAATCAAAGATTACAAGAACTCCAATGAAGTATCAATATAGTACAATCATATAGGTGAGGCAACAAGCCAAGTCCTATCCCGCAGGTGCAGCGGTGACAGCGTATCCCCCAGCCCTGAGACTAGTTATCAAACAGTTGAAGCAGGGATAAAAGGAGGTAATTCGGAACCGAACCCGAAACCCTTCAAGGACGAGGCAAGTGTCAAGGCTGGACGTTTACCCAACTCTATTGACGGCGTAATACTCAAGCTAGCCATTCCACTTAACCAACTGTCCCTCCACACAAGCAATCCCCCACTGCGGAAACTTCGCCAGCAGCTTCTTGATGACTATCTGTAAGGCAGGGTCGTCATTCCAGCATTCTTGCAGGTATTCAAAACCTGGGTTTTCTGCAAGAACTTGAGCAGTTTTGAGCCTTTGCAGTCTTCTAGGACGTGATTTTAACCTGGCAAAAATCGCTTCTTCTGACCATTTTTCAGCATCGAGAACAGGCGACGCGGAACCTTCGTCCTCACAAGATGCGTTGCTTTCTCCAAGAGAAACCGAGTTTTCAGCCATCAATACAGCAGAGGAATGACTCGCTTCAGTTGAAGATTTTTCATTTTGGGCAACGGGCGCGGCGGAATAAGTGTCCTCATCAGAGACTTCCGGCTCCACACCCAAATTCTGGTTTTCTCCCTCTAACAAAGCAGATTGACCCTGTACAACATCCACGAGCGTTAGCGATGTGCAGTCTGCCACCACAGGTGGCTGTTCTTCCTTCTGTTCCACGCAATACATTACTGGAGGCGATGCGCCCAAGGGGGGCGCAATCGCCGTCTCCTCCACACGCGAATTTTCGTTTGGCGTGGAACAAGAACACCTCACAAACTCTTTTGAAGAGTTTGTGAGGTGTTCCTGAGCAGTTCGTGAGGGTGCACCGAATCCTTGCAGTTCGGGAGTTTCACCTGAAATAGACGCTTTGTACAAATAATCTATTTCTTTAGTGCCAGCATCTATCCCCGTATTCTCAGCATTTGATTCTAGATTTTGAGAAGAAGATTGTTGTTTTTCTACATCTGGTTTTGGTGATGCAGAATCTACTTCCTCCCAAAAATCTTTCATCCGGCTACCGTGAAGATTACGCACCATCCAGCCAACAGTTTCTCGCCCGTCTTGTATCGACTTGTCTGGTTTGAAAATGAATAACCCGCTTTGGGCAAGAACTTTCTTGGCACACATAAACGTGCTGTAGCTCAGCGCCGTAGATAAAGGCATCCACCGAGAACCGTAGGGGTCCGCCGTCCAACATTCTTGCCACAATTGTGTCACTGAATGTTTTTGCTCTTGCGCCCAAAGCATATCTTTTATTGGAATAATCACATGAAGTCTTTTATATGGGGATTGTGGTTTACTGGCAGCAGCAGATTTCTTGGCAATGGGACGAGTCATAGTAGCAGTCATCTTACAACCTCCTGTTTTTGTTGGCGCACGGCAATTTCACCCACAGCGAGCGCGGGTTTTGTTGTTTTGCGGATATTCATGTTTGTGTGTTGAAAAAACTGAACCTGCTTGAGTTACAACAGTCGCAACTCATCCTTAAAATATCGGTCTGATTTTTTGGGTTGGTCTTTCCAATGTTCCCAAGCTACTTGGACTTCATCACCCAGGTCTTGAATAACCTCCCCCCTCGCCTTATACAAAGCGCTATAGGGGTCAGCATGGGCTACTATGGAACCATCTCCCATCGTTTTTTGTTGTGAATTGGCTTTCTCTAAGGCATCAATTAGCTGTATCTGTTGCGGTGTTAACTCTGCCAGATAGTCTTGTTTAATTAGCTCGTAGTTTTGAGCCACACTCCAATAGTCCTGCCAAGTGCACTCAGACTTGGCCAGCACACACCGAATATCACTAACTGCTTGCGGTAGTAGTTGCAATTGCTCGGCTCTATATGCGATCGCCTGCGGTGTCGGCTCACTCCCCAGGATAATTGCTGCTGCTTGAAGTGCCTGGGTGTTATTCATGGCACTGGCAAGATTCTTCAATGCCATCCCCATTAGCAGCAAACATTCCTGTGCATTTTCTTTTGGGGGTTCAACTGCCAACGAGCGCAAATCAATTGTCCTTTCCAATGCAAGCTTTAGCTGCTTGTTTAGTGCTTTAGTCGCCCCTTTCGTGAAAGTATCCTCCCACTGCTGTTGAGGACGTTGTTCTACTGCATGTTCTAGTTCCAAAATACGCTGCTTAAGTTGTTGGTTTTCAAATTCCAGCTGCCTTAGCCCCTCCATCTCATCCAGCCGTTGCTGCAGGTGAATGTTTTGCTCTTTCTGCTGCCTCAACAACTTTTGTAGTGATTCCACCTGTTCTTTTATTTGTTGTTCTGCCCTGGCTGTTGCTTCTGCTTGTAGCCCAATTCTTAAGTCTTGTTCTAGTCGCTCTAGTTCCTGTTTATGGCGTTCTTCAATGGCAGCAATCGCTTCAGCATATTCTGCTGGGTAAGGCCGTTCTTTGGGACAAGGAACACTTAGACCATCTAAATCCGCATTGTTAACTAGTAGTTTCTCGCCGTCTGTTAAAGTGACAAGCTGCTGCCAATGATTTGGTGGGTCTGTTTCAATCACTCCCTCTTCCCCATATCTGGAGTGTGATTGTGATGAAATCCTGACCGATTGACACAATTGCGTTTGACTTTTCTCCTTTTTTAGGGTACTTTTATCGCTCGGCATAACTTGTTGAACTGCTTTGGCGAAATCGGCAGCAGTGGGAAAAGGTTTTTCTTGGACTGCGATCGCCACAGCCTCATGCAACTTGTCTGGATTTTTGACCAACCGCAGAAGCGGACGTGTTTGGGCAGGTTTGGTAATCCTTTCCTTAAGATTTTCGGGAAGGGCATCAACCACTTTCTTGGCTGCAAGTAAATCTCTGACCCTGCGGTATCCTCCATATTTGCTCAACTCGTTTTCACAGTAGTCTTCAAAACAGGTATAACCCGCATCTTTGTAATAGCGATTATCTCGCATCAATCGCAATTCTTCCGACACCTGCCATTCAAATCTATCAATGGCAGTGAAGGTTTCTTGAATACTACTGTTAAGGTTGGCAAAATCAACTGTTGAAGTTGTTTGGGAATTGTAGGGGTCAATAACAGCACTATCCTCTATGCATGGTGCAAGAGAATTTGGTATTGTTTGATTGAACATGAACTTTGTAGTTTGTGAGACTTCCCAGGAGCGATGTTTTCGAGGCAAGCGCTCTTGGGATTTAGTTTTTTCCCATTTTAGAAAGCACAAAACATAATTAAGAGGTTTAGAAAAACTACCTATACCCCCTCTTTACTGCTTGTAGCCATTTGCTATCACAAATAGTAGGGATGCATCACCTCCATGTGGTTAACTCATTTACGAACCATGCTTGTTATCCCAAATGGTAGCACAGTTTTATCACAAAAAATACAACCCATTTAAAGCAGCAAACCCGCCTAATAATTGGCGGGTTTTTCCTTGAGCATTTCTTTGAGTTTTTCTAGTAATTGCCTGAGAGATTCATTCTCTTCTCTCAGGCGGCTGTTTCCCCCAGCACCACCTCTTCCAATTTTTCAACTCGCTGTCTGAGTTCTAAAATCTCGCCTGACTCAACTTTGTTACCAAGATACTGGTCAATCAAGTCTATGAGTACGTCAGTGGCGTTTTTCCCTTCGTATTTAACCTTTTGATAAAAAGCGTCTTTCTTTTCTGGTGAAATCCTAATGTTTAGCCTTGATTCAGCCATAGCAATTTCCTCGTGGTTTTTTTAAAGCTATCAATAAAAACCTAGGGATAACAAGTGTACATACAAGTAGTATTTTTTTGTTATCCCAAAATGTTGACAAGTGGGATAACAGATATTAACATTAGATTGTAAGGTTAGACAAAAGGCGATCACCCCAGCCTGGTAAGCAAAGTAATCGCCTTTCGTCAAAATCTAATTTTTTATCAGATTTAGAGATATCATTATGACGCACCTAGCTTACGCACAGCAAGCTCCCTCACTTAATGAGCAAGCGGTTGCCCAAGCCGAACTAGAGAATTACCTCGAAGCACAAGCAGAAGTCGTAGCTCCAGAAGAACTCACAGTAGTTGAAATCAGCTTCTACGACCACCAAATCTACGCTGGCGACAAACTCATAGCCAGCATCACCCATGACGACGATGACTTTGTGACTCAGCGTTGGGTGGTAATGATCAACGATGAGGAAATCCATCGTGCTGACAGTTGGGCGAAGTGCCATAGCTATATCACATGGCACTACACCCAAGGGACATTGCCAGTACAACAGCAGCAAGTAGATACACAAGCACCTGCAACCACTGGTAACGAAGTCATGGCACAAATTGCAGCAGCGTGTGACGAGTTCGGATTTGAACTGACGGACGATGGTATCTACCACAACGACGTGAAACTGGGTCAAGTTGGTTGCACTGATGGCAACTGGTGGGTTGTACGCGCCTCATCCCAGTATCAAAACCAAGTGCCCTGCGATTCTGCATCTGATGCTGTGTGGTCTTTGTGGATGGTGGAAACTTCATGCTGTGCTGATCACAACGAAGAGTTGTTAGACCAGCCGTTTGACCAATTGACTACTCAGGAATGGGAGCAACTTTTGGAGTATCAGCCGCTCTGCAAAACTGTAGTGTTACTTGCTGCCTAGTAGAAAAAGAAGGTGAGCAAAATGCTCACCCTGTGGACTAGTTACAATATTTTCTGGTTTAAATATACCAGTTTACCTGAAGAAATACGGAAGAAATTTAACTCTTGTTGCGTCAACATTCAAGCGATTGCTCACTCATAAAAAGGGCAATAACTGGCTACTAAGATGTTGATACCAAAACGGAGTTGTAACAATGCAGTTCTACACCACACAAAATCCTCAAACATTACCTAATTGGGCAATTGTTGTCTCGAATGTTGCAGGTTTGACTGAGGTGCAGATTAACGATAGTCATCCTGGGTTTCAATCCCTAGTGGACAAATTAGTAACTGAAATTGAACCAGGAGTTTTTGGTGTTAAAGCTGCTGATTTATGCTCCCAACTCAGTGTTGAAATATCAGATTAGGAGTAGTGAATGAAAATTACAACTGTGTCAATATCCTACAGTCGAAAATTCAATCTTGGTCAGTACGAATCACTTGATTTGGGTTGCTCACTCTGGGCACAAGTAGATGAAGAAGAAGATCCAGACGGAGTCGTTCAATTCCTCTACCACCAAGCAAAAGCATCAGTGAAAAATGCAGCAATGCCTGTGCTTAAGGCTTCGGAGTTTCAGATAAATAAAGCGAAAGTCCAAAGAACAGTTGCAGACACACCAGATGAATCGGAGGAACCTTAATGCTTGCTGAAATTAAATTGGGTTTGTGCAATCCTCCTGATCCTGTTTATCTTTACGTCAATCAAGGCGAGTTTAACGGTGAGCCCTATGTCTGGTATCGCTACGATGTTAACAACGACAAAACTATTCCTGTACAGCAGAAAGGATTAACTGGTTATCTAACTCAACTACGATTGACGACGAAAGAATTTAAGGGGAAGGATAACGTTAAGTTAGATATTGTTGTCTCGGCTGACGAACTTTATGTTATTAGAACCGGGATAGAAACCAACTTCGCCAAGACATTTTTACTGGCAGTATCACAAGTTCAAGATTTTTCTAAGCCCCTAATTATCGCTGCCACTCCTGGGGAAGAAAACGTGGTTTTCTGTAGGCTCTACGACGCAGTAACCAAAATCAGATTTCGCAGGGAATGGAACAAAGATGCTGATTGGGTCGAAATGATTCACAGCATTCAATTTAGATTGCAATCTCAGAGGGAGCAGAGAGCAGGGGAACCCACATGCCTATAGTGTGGGATAAAGTTTTTTATTCCCTGCTTCCTGCTTCCTGCCCCCTGCTCCCTTTTTTTGTAACCAAGTAGAGGCAACAAATGATTCCAGTAACTTTTGATATCACACGACCAAATGTGTCAGGACAAGAGACTATCCAAGCTTATGTGCAAGTTGTCCCACGCTTAGGCGAAACTGTTTTCCTTCGCATTGGTAAAGTTCGAGTCACAACCCAAGTGTTAGAAGTTATACATTTACCAGCTTTGAATCTGAATAGTTTTCCCTCAGTGTCCATCAAGCTAAAGATTCTGCGCGAACAACAATTACAAGCGGCAAGAACGCAAGCAGCGTGAAGCGGAGGCGATCGCTGAGGACTATAGCTGTAGCAGAAGAAATTTTATGACAAGAGAAGAGTATGTCAAACAAATGCTATCAAAAAACTATCCAACCCAGGCTGCTGCATCTGAAGCTTTAGGAGTTGAGGAGAATACAGTCAGGAGATACTTCAACAACCGAAGAAAACCTGGGGACATAGTTTGTAGAACAGTCCAGTTATTAGATTTTTTGAAAGCCCAAGGATTAGAACCACCGCCACCACTTAAGTTTGATTAATCTCTGCCTGGCCTGTAAGGAGTCGGTGATAAGAGCCTTTTGATGGTAAAAGACCTTTTTGTAGGGTCTTTTTCGGCTTTAACAGGAAAGAATTCAGGAGCCAGAATTCATGCTGATTTCTGATTTTTGTACAAGTGATGAGCCATTCTAAATCATGTCACCGACTTTTGAAACTATAAATTCTATTTTGATTCAGCAAAGTCCAATTGTCTCAAGATAACTATAATCTGTAATCCGAAATCTAAAATAGACAAAGAATTCTGAGATAATAAACTGGCAAACGAGAATTTCACTCTTGCAACGCAACTACCTTAAGTTATTCAGGGTTTGGTGTTAAGCCATGAACTTTCACGTTCTTTTTAAGCCTCTGTTGTTGCTAACAAGCTGTTTCCGGCAATCCTTCAGCTTACTGAAACAAAACTCAGCTAAAGTTTTTACACTGCTATTTACTCTAGGCTTATGTCTAAGTTTAGGATTTGCTGGTTGCACTTCTAGAAATGTTCAAGCGCCTAAAGTAGTAAACATAGGCTATCAGAAATCTGCAGTCTTAGCACTGGTTAAGCATCAAGGCAGTTTAGAAAAACAGCTTTCCTCTTCTGGAGTGACTGTCAAATGGTTAGAATTTCCATCGGGTCCTCCTATGTTAGAAGCTTTAAATGCAAACAGCATTGACTTTGCATCTGTGGGAGAGGCTCCACCAGTATTTGCTCAGTCCGCTGGTGTGCCATTGGTATATGTTGGTAATTCTTCAGCAAGTCCAGAAGGTTTGGCTATTTTAGTCCGCAACGATTCTCCCATTCGGACTATGGCTGACCTCAAAGGTAAAAAAGTTGGTGTGACGAAAGGTTCAAGTGCTCATTTTATGGTGACGCAAGCGTTGGCGTCTGCGGGAATGCAATATAGCGACATTCAACCTGTCTATCTTTCCCCAGCCGATGCTCGTGCGGCATTTCAACAGGGCAACATAGATGCTTGGGGAATTTGGGACCCATTCCTAGCTGCAGCTCAACGACATGGAGGAGCACGAATTTTAAGAGATGGTAAGGGTATAGCATCATGGAGAGAATTTTTTGTGACATCAAAACACTATGCTGATACAAATCCAGAAATTATCAAGCAAATTCTCAAAACAACTAATGAAGTAGGAAATTGGGCAAAAAAAAATCATCATGAAGTTGTTGATATTTTATCATCTCAGCTAGGAATTGATGCTCCTTCATTAGAGCTTGCTGAGAGTAGGAGGAAACGTTACGATGTCCAATCAATCAGCCCTCAAATTATTGCAGAACAACAAAAAGTTGCTGATACTTTTTTACGTCTTAAGATGCTTCCTAAACCCGTAAAAGTAGCAGATGCTGTTTGGCAACCTAAATCGTAAATAAAACTTAAAAACTATCTGAAGTTTGAGAAATAATCATTTATTCTCACCGACTTATTTAGCCAAAGAGGAAGAATTTTATGGAATTACTTTGGTTTATTCCAACACATGGAGATGGTCGATATTTAGCCACATCATTTGGTGGACGTGAATGCAACTTTTGTTATTTTCAACAACTTGCACTTGCTGTAGATAATTTAGGTTTTTCCGGGGCTTTGTTACCCACTGGACGTTCTTGTGAAGATGCATGGATTTTGGCTTCATCCCTGATATCAATAACACGCAAAATGTATTTTTTAGTTGCGATTCGTCCTGGATTGATGTCTCCAGGTGTAGCTGCTAGAATGGCGTCTACGTTTGATCGTTTGTCTAATGGACGTTTACAAACTCACGTTGTCACTGGTGGTGATCCCGTGGAGTTAGCAGGGGATGGAGTGCATCTGTCTCATGATCAACGTTATGAATTAACCGATGAGTTTTTAACCGTTTGGAAAGAAATTTTATCTGGTCATGAAACTAACTTTAGTGGTAATCATTTACACATCAAAGGAGGTAGACTACTATTTCTTCCCGTGCAATCTCCCCGCTTTCCTATATGGTTTGGTGGTTCATCATCTATTGCAAAACAGATTGCTGCCAAGCATGCCGATATTTATTTGACTTGGGGAGAAACACCACAAAATGTAGCTGAAAAAATCAAGTCTGTCCAAGAATTAGCTGCACAACAAGGTAGAACTATCCGTTTTGGTATTCGCTTGCATATCATAGTTCGAGAAACTGCAACTGAAGCTTGGGAGGCGGCTAACCAATTGATTAAATTTGTTGACGATGAGGCGATCACCAATGCCCGAAAAATTTTTGACAGGATGGACTCTCAAGGACAACAACGTATGACACAGCTACACAATGGTAGTCGAGAAGTACTGGAGATCAGTCCAAATTTATGGGCAGGAGTTGGGTTAGTTCGAGGTGGTGCAGGTACAGCTTTGGTAGGAGATCCTGATACTGTCGTTGCCAGAATGCTAGAGTATGCCGCTCTAGGAATTGATATATTTATTCTTTCCGGTTATCCTCATTTAGAAGAAGCTTATCGAGTTGCTGAATTACTATTTCCTCGCTTGCCAATCCAGAAAATCAATAACATAGATAAAACTGAAATGGTTAGCCCTGTTGGCGAACTTATTGGTTTTGAAAACTTTCCTAAGTAACAGTTCATTAACAATTAATAATTTATAAATGTTGTTACTGTGAAGACAAAATCTTTTAATCAATGCTTTTATAGATTAGCTCCTTGGTTTATTCCAATTCTCTTGGTTATAATTTGGCAGTTCCTCGTTCAATTTGACTGGATTTCCTCAAAATTATTACCTACACCTGTAGATGTTGTACTTGCAGGAATTCGCCTTGCTAAGTCTGGAGAATTATTCTACCACATTGGCATTAGTACTAAACGGGCAGTGATTGGCTTTTTCATTGGTGGTAGTATTGCCTTTCTTCTAGGGTTAGTTAATGGCATTATTCCTTTGGCTGAAACCCTGTTAGACACATCTATTCAAATGTTGCGTAATATTCCTCATTTGGCTATGATTCCCTTAGTGATTTTGTGGTTTGGGGTTGGGGAAGAGGGAAAAATTTTTTTAGTTGCTTTAGGTGTATTATTTCCTGTTTACATCAACACCTTTCACGGTATCCGAACTGTTGATCCAGAACTAATTGAAATGGGAAAAGTTTATGGACTTAACACTTGGTCTTTATTTTGGCAAATCATTCTTCCCAGTGCTCTGCCTTCTATTCTAGTTGGTGTACGCTATGCTTTAGGAGTTATGTGGTTAACTCTTATTGTTAGTGAAACTATTGCGTTTGACTCTGGCATTGGTTACATGGCGATGAATGCCCGTGAATTTCTGCAAACTGATGTCGTAGTTTTAAGTATTTTGCTGTACGCCTCCTTGGGAAAGCTAGCTGATATATTAGCAGGATTTTTGGAAAGGAAATGGCTTTCTTGGCATCCTGCATACCAACGGATCTCACCTGAAGTTTTTAGGAGATAATTCTTTGTCAACACCCACGGCTTATAGCCGTGGGCTTCCAGCAACGACTCGGTTGTTGTAAGCCCTAGTTGACCCGACTAAGTACTTCGGTACTACGTTATTGAGAAGCGGTTAAGTTCGTACCTACAGATACGTGATGCCAGTCTGTAGCTCTACAACCAAATGGTTAAACAAGCTTAGAGGGTTTGAGGCTAGTGCTGTTTGGATGTCCCGCTCAATAACATTGTCTAGGCTCACATTACCCGAAAGGAGGGACATATGATTGGGTCTAACACGTACAAAAATGGGCAGCCTTCTTGGTTGATTCATTTAGTGTTCAGACTAGCCAGTTTTGGATTAAGGCTGCCCATTTTTGAGGGGAAAATGAAATGTCCAAAGTACTTGTAATTGATACAGACAAACGACCGTTAGATCCAATCCATCCCGCACAAGCAAGGCAACTACTGAGAAATGGTAAAGCTGCGATATTCCGACGGTTTCCATTCACAGTGATTTTAAAAGAGTCACGACCTAGCGCACCTGTTAACCCGTTAAGAGTCAAGATTGACCCAGGTGCAAAAACCACGGGGTTGGCATTGGTCAACGATGCAACGGGTGAAGTAGTATGGGCAGCCGAGTTGCAACACCGAGGTTTTGCTATTCGGGAATCATTGACATCCCGTCGTCAATTGCGTCGTAGTCGGCGCAACCGCAAAACTCGTTACCGTGCAGCACGGTTCGACAACCGCACAAAGGCTAATGGATGGTTGCCACCAAGCCTAATGAGTCGTGTCCATAACATCGAGACTTGGGTTAAGCGATTGTGCAAATTAGCACCAATTGCCGCTATTTCCCAAGAGTTGGTGAAGTTCGACACGCAATTAATGCAGAACCCACAGTTCAGTGGCAACGAATATCAGCAAGGCACGCTCGCTGGTTACGAAACACGAGAGTACTTACTCGAAAAGTGGAACCGTCAATGCGCCTATTGCAATATCAAAGATGTGCCACTGCAAATAGAGCATATACACCCACGTTCACTTGGTGGTTCTAACCGGATCAGCAATTTGTGCTTAGCGTGTGAAAAGTGCAATTTGAAAAAGGGGAATAAACCTATTGAACAATTTTTGAAAAGTAAACCTGAGTTGCTCAAAAAGATATTGGCTCAAGCCAAAAAACCAATGGCAGATACAGCAGCAGTTAACGCTACTCGGTTCAAGTTGCTGGAAATACTGAAAGCAACGGGGTTACAAGTAGAGGTGGGAAGTGGCGGATTGACCAAGTTCAATCGTACCCAACAAAGTCTAGACAAGACGCATTGGATTGATGCAGCTTGCGTTGGTAAATCCACGCCTACACTTGTTGTCAAACACGTCAAACCACTGCCCATTAAGGCAACTGGACACGGAACACGTCAATCATGCCGCACCGATAAGTACGGCTTTCCTAATCGTCACTGTGCTAGGACAAAATTCCACTTTGGTTTTCAAACTGGTGATATTGTCAAAGCCACTGTTGGCAAGGGAAAGAAAATTGGTGTTTACGTCGGTCGAATTGCAACCCGCGCCACTGGCAGTTTCAATATCTCAACTAAAGACGGATTGGTGCAAGGCATATCTTACAAATACTGCACCACTATTTATAAAAAGGACGGTTACAGTTATGTGTTTTGAGATATCTAGACGGGCACTAAAGTACCCGTTCGTTTTTCCTCCCATACCTGAAGGCTATGGGTTTCCAAACGTATCGGAGGTTTTATGAAACTAGGACCTAAGGGAGTAGATCTGAAAATAATAGGTCTGAGAAAAAGCTTTGGAAATATCCATGTCTTGCAGAATCTAGATTTAGAAATATCTAGAGGAGAATTTGTCGCAATTGTGGGACGTAGTGGCTCTGGGAAAAGTACTTTATTAAGGCTAATTGCAGGATTAGAATATCCTGACAATGGCACTATTTTGATCGATGGAAAGCCATTACGTAAGCTCAATCCAGACACACGGGTGATGTTCCAAGATCCTCGTCTGTTAGTGTGGAAGCGGGTCTTAGAGAATGTAGGATTAGGATTGAAACAAAATTGGCGACCGAAAGCACATTGGGCATTAGAACAAGTTGGGCTATCTGAACGTGCTTTTGATTGGCCATCTGTACTATCGGGGGGTCAACGTCAGAGGGTTTCATTGGCGAGAGCTTTAGTCAGTGAACCACGTCTACTGTTATTAGATGAGCCATTAGGTGCATTAGATGCATTGACTCGAATTGAAATGCAGCATCTTATTGAAGAGATTTGGCAACAACAGCAATTTACCGCATTGTTAATTACACATGATGTAGAAGAAGCCGTTACTTTAGCAGATCGAGTTTTACTGATTGAACAAGGTCAAATAGCAATGAATTTACAGATCACCCTTGATCGTCCTCGACATCGTGGTCATTCTGCATTTACAGCATTAGCAGGACAAATCTTCAACCGAGTTTCCAAAAGTTCAAACCGAAAGATGAAGGAGATTAGGTGCTAGGACCTGGTAGACACTTAGGGCGTCAATAAATGGAAGAGCTACTTTAAACCGACCATAGTCTCCAAATCGCCTATAAAGTCAGGGTTGTAGAAGATTTTAAGGTTAGACAGCTATTAAACCTATTTTTTCTAGCAAATATTCTATAGTGTCTTCGAACAAGGTATTATATATAACCGTGTGAATTCGGTTACATCGCTCAAACCATATAGATTTTCGGTAAGAGCGACAAGTTCGTTCATACACTCTAGTTAAGTGCTTCTGCTTCAAGTGGGGTGGAACTCCCACAAATGCAAAAGCCCTTTTGCTTTCTACTTTCACATAGATACGTTTTCAATCAATTGTTGTGGGTGCAATTACTATCTACCATTAATTGTGAAATCGAGGATTTTGTCTCCACGAAATTGTCATTAAACAATATACACCTTCGAACAATTTGATGAATACCAATGAATACTAATGAATTTGGTAATAAGGACTACAACAAAGGAACTATAGTCTGTAGCAGATGTACTTACGATGAAAATCCTCTTGGAGCTACACACTGTCAAAAATGCCGTCAGCCTCTTGTGATTAACGCTAAACCCAGTAAAGATTGGATTTTCAGACCTAATTTAGGTTGGCTTAATCTGATCTTATTGTCGCTACTCAGTGGAGCATCTGCCTATTTTTTATGGCAGCAAACCCAATCTCTACTTACTGCAGACAGTAGTAACGTGCCTTTTAACACCGTCTCTTCAGATATCCAACTCTACAATTCTATGAAGGATGTTCCGAACGTACCAAGCGGGACATTCAATTACGGTGGTTCAGTCATCTTTGCAGCTCTAAGTGCAAATGGCATCAATGAGGCTATAAATCAAGCGCACCCAAATTTTCACTTGCGTTACACAGAACCTAGATATAACAACCCTGGCAACGCCACTGGAATCAACATGCTCCTTGACAGTGAGTTGAGCTTTGCCCAATCTTCACAGCCCCTTGAAGATAAACATTATCGTAAAGCCAACGAACGTGGTTTTTCCATACAGCAGGTACCAATAGCTATTGATGGCTTTCTACTGTTTACCCATCCAGATGTGACTATACCCGGACTTTCTATAGAGCAAATCCGAGATATTTATAAAGGCAAAATTACCAACTGGCAGCAGGTAGGGGGAGCAAACCTGCCAATTACAGCTTTTGCTTTCAACCCTAAATTTGGTGCTGCACTCAATGTCCTTCTTGGTCCAGAACTTGGAGACCTCAGTCCCAAGGTGGAGTTCATGCGCGATTATACTGACGGCGTTCGCAAAGTAGCCTCGATTCCTGGCGCAATTGGCATTGGCTCCACAGGTGCAATTCTTGGTCAAAGTTCGATCCGTCCTCTTGCCCTAGCTCGTGGTCAGACAAATAATTATGTCAAACCTTTTACAGATGATGGCAAACAAATCAACTTTCCTGCCCTACGAGATGGTACATATCCCCTTACTAGACGTCTATTTGTGGTGATTCGCCGAGATGGTACACCTGAACAAGCTGCAGGTGTAGCATACGCTAACTTATTACTATCAAAAGAAGGGCAACAGATTGTTGAAAAGTCGGGGTTTGTGCCGCTCCGTTAAATTTAAAGTTATCTAACATATTTATGACTAATAGAGAAGTACTTAGAAGCGTGGCTGCAGAAGTTCAATTGTTTAATGAGATTGAGCAGAAAGAAACTTTTCTGTTTGTGCTTGGAGCATTATTTTCGCAAGTGATTAGCTTAAAAAAAGCAGCAGAAATTATGGAAATGAAACCCAATGTCTTTCTAGAGCTATTAGACATCATGGGTTTAGAGTTTTCCTATCTAACTCCACAAGATATTACACTTGAAAAGGATTGATAAGGAATGTGTTAATAGTCTTTAACTCATCCCCATTAATTTTTCTAGCGTGTCTAGGATTTCTAAAAAAGCGAACAATATAGGCAGGATAATGGTTTTGGCAATTTACCTTAATTCTCCCTAAACTATCACAACGCTCCAAAAACTCTATCTTGATGCGCTTGCATCAATTTTGTGAGAATACAAACGTTTTAAGCAAAACTTCGATACCAATGGCAATGGACTCGCCTAGTGCGAGTTTTTTATTATCTAGACATATCCAACAGTTGGACAAATTGACAGTGGCAAAGCGTCCATCTGTTTAACAATTTGAGTAAATAAAACGCTCAATATCCCCCAGTTCTAGGTAAAAAGATTACCGCTGTTGATTATCAGCTTGTTGAACCCGCAACTGTTGCACCAGTTCCACCCCTAAACCAGTAATCCGGGTGATCGCGTCAATTGTCATTCCTTTAGAGAGGAAATTAACAGCGATTTGACGTGCTTTTTCCTCACTACCTTCGGCTTTACCTTCAGCTTTGATAGCTTGATAACAAACCGATTCTTGCATAACTTCTTTTCGCAGCAATTGTTGAATGTGCGATCGCCAAGTCTTGCTCATCATGATACATCCTGTAGCAGAAGCGTTTTATGTCAGAAATTACCTCTTTTCATGACTTCATTAGCAAGCACCCCATGTACCACAAAGATATAGCACGACTATTAGGAGTTACAGTCTCTGCTGTAGATAAATGGTCAACAGGAGCTCGTCCAATTACACCCCGAACACTCACTCAATTAAATACAATACATCAACGGTTTGTTGACAA
Source organism: Nostocales cyanobacterium Centralia_MAG_434 (assembly GCA_021324415.1). GTDB lineage: Bacteria > Cyanobacteriota > Cyanobacteriia > Cyanobacteriales > Nostocaceae > JAJPJF01. The sequence continues at coordinate 6,671 of JAJPJF010000396.1, read as the reverse complement.
CCCAAAGCTGAGAGCAGAATTCATCAAACAGAGTCCAGAAGTCAGGAATCAGAATTCTGGATAAATATAACAATCCTAAATCATCTTTTTCTCCCGTTTGGAGACCCCATCTCTCTATAGAGTGGGAAGGAAAAACAGAGGAATTGCGAAACGTTCCTCGAGGGGAATTGCCTCCAGGTCGATAAGGGAGTGGGAACTATAATAATTTGTTTACTTAAAAATAAATTGGCTCAACAATTCGTAGCACAAACCTCCCATTAAAACCCCAGCAGCACCAATCAACCCCATCAATGGCGGTACTGGTGCAGGTAATTTCAAAAAACCAAATGCAACCCCAATAATCCAACCGCCAAGTAAAGCTATCCCCGCGTCTTTTAAAAAGTTCATTGATTTCCTCTTGAATTTCGTCTTCAGGGCTTTAGTACTCTCAAAGCGTCATGTCTAACTATTTCAAATTTAGAATGACTTTACCTGCAACATTTCTATTTAAAACCTGTTCGTAGGCAATAACTGCATCTTGAAGTGGGTATGATTGACCTATCACAGGCGGCTGGAGCTTTGCTAATTCAAAACCTGGAGTTAGTTGGGAAAGAATATTTCCACAAGCGATAGCATCAGCAGATAAACTATTGACTCCTAGCAATTTTAATTCTCGGCGATAAAAATCGAGTAAATCGAAGCAAACCTGACGATTATCAAGTGGCGAACTAATTTCAATTTGACGACCTTTTAATGCTAACGTCTTGAGACAAGGTTCAAACATTGACCCTCCCACCGTATCATAAGCCACATCAACACCTTGATTATCTGTTACTGTTAAAACTGCATCTGGGAGTGTTTGCTTTTTCAAGTCAATGACAACATCAACACCTAAACTTTTCACTATTTGATAATCAGATTCATGACGAACTGTAGCAATTACAAAAGCTTCTTTCCATTTAGCTATTTGAATTGCAGCACTTCCTACCGCACCCGTTGCACCAATTACCAGCAGAATTTCCCCTGCTCGCAACTGAGCAGCATCTATTAGCCCCATCCAAGCAGTAATAAAACTAGTTCCCACTGCTGCAGCTTCGCTCATTGATAAATTCTTCGGTTTGGTTTTGACAGCATCTAAAGGTAAAATTAAATACTCAGCATGTGTGCCATCACGAGTAAATCCCAAATCTCCACCACTTCCCCAAACTTCTGTTCCAATTAAATTGCTAGGACCCTCAACAATTACACCCGCAAAATCCCGTCCGGGAATCCGGGGTAGAGTTGTGTGATGCATTGCACCCAATACATTTTTGACATCGCTGGGATTAATCGCCGCGGCATGAATTTCTATTAGGACTTCGTTAGTCTTGATAACTGGTGTCGGGATATTTTCAAAGTGTAATTGAGAAAGAGAACCTACCTGTGAAAATCGAATTGCACGCATTTTTTTAAACCTTTTGTTTAAGTTAGGAGCGACGATTTAGGAATTAGGGATTTTCCTTTTCAATTGGACTTACGTTACTGCAGCAATTCTCATTTTGAAACGATTTTGCGCCATTTCAGTACTCCCCAGATTTATTAACAATTGTAAAACCCTGTGACTGTAAGGGTTCCAATGTCATGAAACCTTAAAATGAGAATTGCTGACGTTACTGGCACATAAATCATTGTAGGCTATGTGACACTTTGATTAGTTCTATACAGAATAATAAGACTTGTGGTGGTCCCCACCAACAAGACATTATGAAAATTACAAAAAATCGGGGTTAGCTGAAAATTCTTATTATTTAAAGATTTTCTAAATAGACTCTGTCGCTTTGTTGTCGTAGTAGACTACTGCTGAGGCTGCAAGATTGTGTCATTCTCCTAAGCATTCAGGTAAGAATAACGCAGAACTTACCTTTTTTAAGTTATCTGTCTGTTGCAACACATTGAATCGAAGGGCAATGAAGCTTTGTCCGGCGTTATTTAAGCACCCCATGTACCACAAAGATATAGCACGACTACTAGGAGTTACAGTCTCTGCTGTAGATAAATGGTCAACAGGAGTTCGCCCAATCACACCTCGAACACTCACTCAATTAAATACAATACATCAACGGTTTGTTGACAACCCAAAGCTGAGAGCAGAATTCATCAAACAGAATCCAGAAGTCAGGAATCAGAATTCTGGATAAATCCTGTACAACTGGCGAATTTGAGTCTCTCACTAATTGAGCAACTTATTATGTCGTCACTGATACGAAGTATAAAATAGAGTGGGAGGCTGACAACGAAACAGCTAACTTCCTTTTTCTGAGGACTGAATTTTTCCTGGCAGTCCCTCAATAGACTATTAACAAATTTTAACCTATCCATTTTTTTAGAGGCAATAATTATTGAATCTCAGTATATTTACCAATATGTTAATAGTTATTTTTACATTTAACCAACCATCAGTTTTTCGTCTCAATTAAACCTCAAAAAAGTGGGATTTATAAAAATCTTCAAGTATAAAAACTTATATCTTAAACTGCATCCATAGACAGAATATGTAATTGATTATGTCTGTCTTTTGAGCATGTAATTCTTATTGTTTAATTGTTAGATTGACGCTAACAGACAAATAACATCAGACGCATGTTAATTCTTTTGAATTAAGGAACTCAGTGATATGGTTGAGAGTAGGCAGGCTATAGACAATCAGAGTATAAATACTGACAGAGCCATAACAACAAATCCATCTTATACTGGTTCAACTAGCAACAAGTATGTTGACCCTACGACAACAATTCCATCTAGTACCCCAGGTATAAACAATGCTGCTGAGGTATCTAGAAGTGAATATGCTAATGAAACACAACCAACACCATCTTATACAGGTTCTGCTGCCACAAATAGCGGTACTGGGGTTCATTCCACGCCTCAACAAGCTGATACTATTTCAGCAGGCCAAGGCATCAATCCTACATTAAGTAGAGCACTTATAGGAGGACTTATTGGTGCTACCATAGGCTCTCTAGCTGGCGCTTTGGCTGGTAAAAGGTTAGGTGAAGGCTTTAACGTTGCCCTTAAAGGTATTGGCGAAGCATCCAAAACTATCGGTGCAGGTCTTGGTCAAACAGCAAAAGGTGTAGGAGATGCAGCTAAAAGTGTTGCTGAAGGTGCTACACAAGCTTTTGCCGGAACTCCATTATCAGATACTGTACAAAACACAGCACAGGGTATTGATCAAGTTGTACACGGTGCAACGGAGCTAGCCAAAGGTACAGTAGAGAGTGCTGCTAATGTTGCTAAGCAAACAGCAGTAGGCACACTAGATGCAGTACAGAATACAGCACAAGGTGTTAACCAAGCAGTGCAAAGTGCAACAGATGTAGCCAAAGGTGCAGTAGAGAATGTTACTGATGCTACTAAGCAAACAGCAGTAGGCACACTGGACGCTGTACAAAACACAGCACAAGGTGTTAACCAAGCTGTACAAGGTGTAGCGGAAAAAGCCAAAGATACAGCACACAATGATAGGCCATTTGAACATCAGAGCACTCAATGTCAAGATCGCTCAGTTGCAGAAAAACAGGAATCGAAGAATCATGAAATTGCGATAAGAAACGAAGACGTGACACCGACTATTTATATTTCATCTCCCGAGCCAACAGAGGGAATTATCGTTGATTCTACGAATTCACAAGACTCGGAAATGCCAACAGCTTTGTTTGAAGAGGATCACTTAGCAGAAGAAATTGCTCGGCTTGAGTAGTTCTTGGATTCAGATAGCTGATACTCCAAATCAAGATATGGGTAAAGACATTACCAGTCAGATAGGATGTAGAGTTCTTCATTTTACTCATATTCTCAATAAAAAACCCTCTCCTAATCCTCCAGCAAAAAGCCCTTTTAAAGTCTCGCGACAGGAAACTTTAAGAAAGTGGGGTTGCGGGGAGGGTACAGGAAGGGGTTTTACCTTAATTGTGGCTCATCCAGCGAACATGGTATTTAGGCTCAGCAATCGGTTTGACGACAAAAGGAGAAAATCATGATGAATGGTAACCAGCAGCCTTTGAATGGATCTGAAATTGATCTTTCTATGGAGCAACCCGAGGCTGATACGGCAGATGGCAGTACGAACAATAATAATGTAGCTAAAGTAGCCTTTGGCGCACTCATTGGTGCTACCTTGGGTGCAATAGCTGTAGCTTTAACGCTTAAGGGTACAACCCAAAGGGTAAATCAAACTGTAAAAAGCGTAGGAAATGTCGTAAAAGGTGCAGCTGAGGGGATTAACGATACTGTCAAAGAAGTTGGAGACGCAATCAAAACTGTAGCTGAGGGTGTTAACGACACTGCAAATGATGTCGGAAATACGGTTAAGGCTTCAGTTCTCGGTGTTAATGATACTGTCACAAGTACAGTCAGTGCTGTTAAAAGTACAACTGTAGGTGTTAATGATACTGTCAAAAATACAGTAGATGTTGTTAAGGGTGTTGCTGAAGGCGTTAATAATACTGTCAAAGGTACAGTAGACGTCACGAACACTGAGGTAAAAGAGCAGGAGCAATCTGCTAATCAGAACCCTAACCAACCTAATACCCAGATTGCTTACATGTTAGTTCCTGTGAACAAAGATTAGTAGTCTTAACACTTCCATCATCTTCGACCCAACAAAATAGATTGGCGACTTCCAATTAATTAACAACATATTCGAAACAATGGTGGATTAGGCTCAGTTTACTCATTTTTAACCTGAATTGCGGTACGCCTAATCCACCCTAAATCATGGATCACACCGACAAAGCGAAATCGGCCTTTTCTTGACAATTCTCGCGCTTCGGCTTGTTGTGCGGGAACTCTCGTTACTGAGAGTAGGTCGGCAATCGTCTTGCGCCATATCCATAGGATGCATACTATATGGATATCTTCTCTTTGATGGGGGCCTGCCATGACCGAAGAAAGGCAGAAGGCAGAGGGCAGTCCCAATGAAAAAAATTTCACCGCCAAGCATGAAAATGTGATAGTTTCCAGTTAAGGCTGAGACAAAGAGGTAGTCCTTCAGTAGAGCAATAATAGCCTGCAGGGCAGTCTAACCCGGATACTTAGAGGTATTGCCAATTGTCGCTACTGAGCTGTTTGTAGTTACAGTAAGCACGCAAGTTAGAATCGACCGGAAGAGGTATCCAAGTGTCAGCCCCCTATCAATTTGATGCTTTTGTAGTAGGCTAAAGATATGCAGGTAGTCCATACACATTGTGCTGGGTTGGATGTACACAAAAAGACTGTAGTAGCCTGTGTAATTACCCCGAAGAATTCGGGGAAATGGCACAAAGAAATACGTACATTTACAACAATGACTAAGGACTTGTTAAATTTATCTGACTGGTTAACAAGTCACGGTTGTACCCATGTGGCAATGGAAAGTACTGGTGAGTACTGGCGGCCTGTATTCAATATCCTGGAAGGAAACTTTGAAGTTATGTTGGTTAATGCCCGTCATATGAAAGCTGTGCCGGGACGTAAGACTGATATCAAAGATTCGCAATGGATTGCTGAACTACTACAGCATGGATTGCTACGTGCGAGTTTTATCCCACCAGTGGAGCAAAGAGATTTGCGCGACTTAACCCGCCATCGCAGCAATTTTATTCGCGAACGAGTTAACTTGGTGAATCGAGTTCAAAAAGTGCTTGAAACTGCCAACATTAAACTTACCTCCGTTGCAAGTGATGTCATGGGTGTTTCGGCCAGAGCAATGCTCGCTGCTATAGTTGAGGGAAATAGTACACCTGAGGTCATGGCTGCGTTAGCACTCGTGAACAATGCGAGACAAGCACGACTTATTGGTACAAGCCCTCGAGGGTCGAGTTCGTCCTCATCAAAGATTTATCCTTGCGCAGTTACTAGCTCAAATTGATAGTATTGACCACACAATTGAACTTTTCGATCAACAAATCGAGGAGTACTGCCGCCCTTTTGACCAGGCGGTCGAGTTAGTTGACACGATTCCAGGTATTGCACGTCGAACTGCCGAGATTATTGTCTCGGAAATTGGCATCGATATGAGCCGTTTCCCAAGTGCCGAACATCTGGCTGCTTGGGCGCTTGCTTGCGCCTGGGAATTATGAGAGTGGCGGTAAAAAGCTTTCAACTAGTACCCGTCAAGGTAATCGAGCCTTACGAACTATCTTGGTTCAAGCAGCTCATGCTTTGGCTCGTACTAAAACTTACCTTGCTGCTCAATTTCGTCGCATTAGTTCGCGAAGAGGTAAAAAGCGTGCGGCTGTTGCAGTTGCACACTCTATTTTGGTGATTACATATCATCTGATATCACGCCAAGAACCTTATAAAGATTTAGGAGCTGATTATTTTGACAAACAACGACCGGAAACTGTCAAGAAACGCTTGATTAAACGCCTAGAAAAGCTTGGCTATCAAGTTAGTGTTGAACCAGTTGCGGTTGCAATTTAAACCTATAATCAATGTTTTAGTTTTCGGCTGTCGTCATTCAAAGACTTCTGCCATTTTTCTTGCTGAATTTTAGCCAAAGTTTATTTTCAAGTTAGAAGGTTTAAGAAAAATTTTATACCAGAAATTTAGTCCTCTGCACATCAACACTTGGTTTCAAGCCCCCAAATTTATTCGTGGAAACGATAGTAATATTTGTATCGAGATGCGTAGCACAAGATACAATACGTCCTTGTTAGAAACCCCTGAATTTA
>JAJPJF010000004.1 GCA_021324415.1 Nostocales cyanobacterium Centralia_MAG_434 | reverse complement strand
CATGACATTCAATATTGGCAAGTCACCACTGACCCAGAAACTTTGCCTGATAATTCGACTTGGTTTATTATGACAAAAGTTCCTGGTATTAAGTATAAAGAAGTAGGAAATTTATATGGCTTAAGAAATTGGGTAGAATACGGTCTTAAACAAAGTAAGAATGAATTAGGATGGGCTGATTTTCGCGTGACTGACTATTCCCAAATACAGAATTGGTGGGAAATAGTTATGAGTGCTTATCTCATAGTTAGTCTTCATGCTCAAGTTTTGAATAAAAATTTACAGCAAGGAATAGACAAACACACATATCCAGTCGTAGCAAAGTTTCCTCAGATCTTGCACCTGAAAAATTTAATGTAATTTAATTACTCAGTATTAAATTACAACTCTTGATTTAGCTATAAAAGCCAATAAAAATAAGGTAGCCTTATCGCACATCTTTTTGCGTTATCTGGGTTTATACGGAGAGGTACAAGATCTGAGCCTCCAACTAGCGGCGATTGCCACTAGCAACAAATGAAAGAAGTACATTGGCTGGAAATTCCAAAACCCTTGGTGTATCAGGGTTCTAAAATGTGCATCTTAGAAGTTTCCAGAGCATGATTGGTGGGACTTTGGTTCAGGTTGGAAGAACCTCCTCAACAATTTACGCCTAGTCATTCAACCTTTTATATTCTTTAACTTAATAAAACCGGCTTTTCAGTACTTGTTATGCCAAATTTTTAGTTAAACATCAAAACTTGACTTCAAAATCAAAGTCAAAAGCGTAAATCACGGGCAAAACCCTGAAATGTGAGCAAAAATGTTCATTTTTATTGCATAGCAAGGGTTTTGAAGTATTTGGAAGGCAATTTAGCATAATATGTAATGAAGAGCCATAAAACCCTGGCTCAAGGTGTTTCCTATTTCACATTTATCAATTGGATTCCTTACACTAATGGCAATATATGGACGTACCATTAATCCAAGAAAAACCTGACTTCAAAAAGGTTTATTCTTCAAAATTAGGTATTACATGGAAAATTGTCGGCAGTCCATTAGAATTTTCCATAAACGGAAGTTTTCGAGGCGACGATACAAGAAACAATCCGCCTACTTGGATATTTGGTCTTAAAAAAATATGACAAAAAGCAACCTAACTGTTTTGTTTTTGTACTATTTGAAACAGCACAAGAACGCAATAATTTGTTTTACGCTGTAACTTAAATAATACACAAGTTGCGTCTTGAAGTACGGATTGGTATGAGATTATCGGCAGAGTGATTAAAGCACATTATACTGTAGTATACATAACTTAAAGGAGTAAAGATGTACCAGATTGGGCTAACTCTTGATGACATTCTCAAGATAGTTCAAATAGGCTTTTATATAACAGCAGCTAGTGTTACTGTTCTTACATATCGAAGTGCTAAGAATGGTTTAATCAACACAGTCAATACGGAATATCAAAAAAAAGTTATAGCTAAACTTGAAGAAATTTCTAATTATTTAAGCAGTGAATTTGACTCTATGTCTCCCCATTATTGGGCAAATTCTAATTCAATTAGAGATAGTATTGCTGATATAAATGAAGCTTTTTTAAGAAATAAAGATTATATTTTAGAGCTTGGTGAGTACCCGTTTGGAGTGCCTTATCCAGAAAATTTATCGAGATTGAGTAACTTTTTAATAAAAATAAAGACAGATCCCTTTGTGCCAAAAGGAGTTAGAGAAATTATTACTGCCTTTTTAGAAAATTGTATTCAGAGAACAGGAATTATATACTTTAGTGAACTTGAATCCTACTCAAATTCAATCGTTGCTGGAGAAAAATTACTTAGAACTGATGGAGAAGATCCAAAGTTTGATGAATTTCATAATTTAATCGTGAAGAAACTTAATGCTCAAGGTTGTGGTATCTCTCAGGTCGAATCTGATATCAATAATATTAGGCTGTACATACAAATGTACTTAGAGTCATTTAATCCTATTAAAAATGCTAAACTTGAGACATTGCAATTACTACAGTTTCCAGAAGATAATTCGATAAATCAAACACCGGCAAGATTCTTAAAGGGTCTTTTAGGTATGTCTACGTTTGCATCTACAACTGTAGACATCAAACAACAAATACAACAGATGCAAAAAGAACTTGAGCTGTTGCGATCATACTTACAACAGCTAGAAACTGAAAACCAAGAGCTACAGAAAACAATGGGTAACTCTGTAGAACCAGATTACCTTTCAATCCGCGATCGCGTTCTTGCCAAACTCAAAGTAGGCAGGCAGTCAGCAGGGGAGAAAGCAATCGAGGCATTTATTAAAGAACTCCGTCTCTAACCCATTACTTGAGTACTTTCATTAATGTAGTCTCTGAAATATGTGTGTTACCATCTGGTGTTCACCGAAAGCAGAGCTGCTTTACAAGCATCTAGTGTCACTATACCCAAAAGTTTTCAGGGACTGGAAGCATAACCAAGTATTTTAGAGCCTGAAACCTTGATTATTTGTAACTTAAGGGATAATGTGGCCGAAATTAAAGGATAAAGTGGCCGCTTTAAAATCCTGGAATGCTTATTTTTGCGTTGCCCTACTTTCACCATACTTTATACCATTTCACTAAATTTTTGATACCAATCCATCCCCTTGTCTTCTTTGTCTCTCTGGTTGCCAAGCGTATCAAATTTATAGTGAATTGGTAAGTAGTTAGACAAAACTAATTACATACTTTTTTCCAAATTCTTTGAGAATATTTTCAACAGATGCAACAAAAGTTGTCCAGTTCGAATAAGCATCTATTTCCATCCATTGATACTTAATAAAT
>JAJPJF010000157.1 GCA_021324415.1 Nostocales cyanobacterium Centralia_MAG_434 | reverse complement strand
GGTTTTGCTGCTCCTAAACTCAGAGTGTGTACTTGGGAATGACTTAAACAAAACAGATCATTAAACACCATCGGTGATAAAGGAGCACAAAGATCGACTAACTTTTGCGGAGGGTTGTATAGTTGCCCGCCTTTATCCGATGGGCTGATGATGAACACGCCCATATCACGGAGGGTTGCAGCTTCAATTGCTGCCCAATTAACTTGGTTAATGTAATACCAGTGTAAATTAACGTAATCGAACTGGTTGGTATTTATTGTTTCAAGAATAATATCTGTTGAGGCGTGAGTGGAAAAGCCGATAAATCTGACTTTTCCTTGTTCCTGTAATTTTTTAGCTACGTCCAAACAACCACCAGGACGAATGCTATATCTTAAGAGATCTGCATCGTTAATACCGTGCAATCCCAATAAATCGACATAATCAAGGCGAAGATATCGTAGTGACTTTTCAAATATCTCTTCGAACTCTTTAGCATCTGGCTGAGGACTGACTTTTGTCTGCACAATCAGTTTTTCGCGAGGTAGTTTTGGCAAAATTTGCCCCAGCTGCATTTCTGAACTTCCGTAACCACGCGCAGTTTCAATGTGATTAATTCCTAGTTCTATTGCTCGTCGAATAGTCGCTTCTAAATTTTCCTGCTGCTCACGGGGTATTTGCCATTGTGGGATATCTTGCCATTTATATTGATATCTCATACCGCCGCAGGAAAAGACAGGCATTTGTAATTCTGTGCGTCCAAATCTTCTATATAACATCACTCAACATTTATATTTTGAATCTTGAACCGTAGATGTAGACGCCAAGAGGGTGGCTTCCCAAAAGTTATAGGAATAATTATTGAATAATTATTATTTATATCTGTGCTAACCTGCAGTCATTGTTGCTAGTAGCCAACGACTGATAGCTCCGTCATCTTCAGTTTGCGATCGCTCCAGCGCTTCTTCAACTAGAGCAATTTTCAATCCTGGTAATACCTGAGATTCATCTATTAGTATACTGTCTGTTTCAGAAAAAGAAGAAGCAAGTACCTTACCTGTATTAACATCTACCACCCAATATTCTTGAACTCCCATGCGTTGATAGAGTTTTTGTTTACGATCTTTATCGTCTTCTAAAGAAGATGCAGCAACCTCAACAACCAATGTTGGGGGTTCTAACTCATTCAAATTAATAGGGGAATTGTTACGAGGAGGGAATTTTAAGTCTTTCCCAATATAAAAAGCAATATCAGGCTGAGAACTGCGGACTTTCGCTTTTCTGAAAGTAGCATTTGTTAGCTCTTTAATTGGAATATTGTTAATAGCTGCATACAATACAATCACAGTTGAAACAATTGAATTATCATAAGCATGTGCAGAACCCAACGCGGACATTTCAATCCTCATGTAACCTTGATCGTAGTAAAATTTACCACTTTCTAGGGTTGGGTCATTGGCAAAGGTCAGAAAATCATCCCAACTTGCTTCAACCCAAGTGTCAATGGGAACTGTTTCTAAAATTGGTAGGGGATTAACCATACTTCTAGAATAAAGGAGTGTATCTGCTATATAACTTAGCTTAGCAGTGCTGCACCACGTCGATAGAGTTCGCGAGCATAGTCCGTCCAGGTTCCTTCACCCCAGTAGCGAAAACAACTTGTTTGCAATAATAAGTTGTACAGCAATACTTCTTGATAGTCACTACGCTGAGTAACTAAAGGATCTTGCTGCACTAGAGGGTCATACTTCGCATGAAATAAACTACTGAGTTGATTCATCGGTTCTAGGACGTGTTCGTAACCTTGAACCCAGCTTAAATGATTCGTCCACGAAGCACCATCCATGTGGAATTGAGGGTCGGTTGCTTTTAATGAGGCGATCGCATTTTCTACTTTCTTTGTTGTAGAAGTCTCTGGATCAACTTGTTGCCAAATTTTGTGTTGCTGCACGGCTTGACAAACTGGATAATCTTCAGAGCGAATGCCAACAGCCTCTATTAATTCTAGATATTCAGTGCCATTTAGTCCAACCACACCTGATTTTCCACTACCTTGATGACGGATTTCATGCCAAACTCTAAACAAATCGCGGGGATATTCGTTCATCATCACACCGCCATTTTCACCATCAGCAATTTGAGTGACTAATGAGGGAATTGTCGCATTACCAACTTGCTGTTTACCACGTCCCTTTGCCTCAAAATAAGGCTGCATCTGTGCGACTAGTTTTGTATCTGAGCCTTGAGTTTTGATTAATGCTGTGATGCTGATAGTTTGACCTTGAGAATTACGAGCGACCAAAAGATTCGGGATATATTTATCGTCGTGACGTAACCCAGAACCATCCAGACATTCTACTGTATGTTCCTGTACCATCAGCCAGCGATACCCACATTCTTTTAAAGCTTTGATGTATTCAAACAGTGTATCTGGATGATTGGGTAAGTGCATTTCTGGAGGAGAAAAACCCTTGACTCGCCTTAAAGCATCGTAGCCAAAAATTGCCGCAAAGTGATGTTGCCAGGCTTGAATGTGTAGCTTAATATCGGGAATGGGTGTGGAAGGAACAACCGCATGGCTCCACATCGTGCCTAACCATTCGACGTAAGGCTGATATTGGCTTTCACAAGTAATGCGCTTAAGATTGCTCAGAACGTCATCACGCCCCATTTGCCGCAGTCCCCACAGCAAATTACCTGAATAATCAAGCATTATCCGAGGATGACAGCCCTCACTTACGAGTTGGGGAATAAAATCTCCCATCCGTTTATAACACCAGGCAAATGGTTCAGCGTTGTGATTATCGCCTTCGTAAGGGTGTTCAAACATATACTGGAGATTACTGATGAGTTCTCCATGAGTGCCAGCCGGGATGGTAGGTTGGTGCATATGAAGCGCACAAGCAAATCCTGAAGTTATATCTTCTAGGCGAAGATTCGTGACTGGTAGAAAAACAGAATGATGGTGATTTACTACCGAACTAATCTCTGCCTCCCAGCCACAAATATTTGGCAATCCTGACCTGAATTCTTCTAAAACAGGCAGGTTAGGAGATAGGGCTTGTGCAGTCATGGAATTTTCCTCGGGAGCATCCCCTTTCATTTTGGCTGAAGGAGACTACTATACAAAGCAATAAAGACATAAATTAATTATTACTTTGGTAAAAATCATCATGCAAACACGAGAAATCAATAATAACCAAAAATTACGGCTTCAACCTTTAGCAATGCCTCAGCGGTTGCTACTCGGACCAGGACCTTCGAATGCTCATCCTGAAATTCTGCAAGCTATGAACACGCCTCCCGTTGGGCATCTTGATCCAGCATTTTTGGGACTGATGGATGAGATTCAGTCACTTTTACGGTATGTGTGGCAAACAGAAAACCCACTCACCATTGCGGTCAGTGGTACAGGTACAGCTGCTATGGAAGCGACAATTGCCAATTCTGTAGAACCTGGAGATGTGGTTTTAGTAGGTGTCGCAGGATACTTTGGCAATCGCCTAGTTGATATGGCTGGACGTTATGGTGCAGATGTGCGAACTATTAGCAAACCTTGGGGAAAGACTTTCACATTAGAGGACTTGCGAACTGCTCTAGAAACCCATCGTCCAGCAATTCTGGCACTCGTGCATGCAGAAACATCCACAGGTGCACGTCAACCTTTAGAAGGTGTGAGTGAATTGTGTCAAGAATTTGACTGTTTGCTGCTGGTTGATACAGTGACGAGCTTAGGAGGTGTCCCAATCTTCTTAGATGAATGGGGTGTTGATTTAGCTTATAGCTGTAGCCAAAAAGGTCTTGGCTGTCCACCAGGTGCATCACCTTTTACCATGAGTCACCGAGCAATGCAAAAGTTGCAGCAACGCCCTACTAAAGTGGAAAACTGGTATCTCGATATATCGTTGCTGAGTAAGTATTGGGGAAGTGAGCGTGTTTATCACCACACAGCACCCATCAATCTCTACTATGCCTTACGCGAAGCCCTACGGCTATTGGCACAAGAAGGTTTGGAAAATTGCTGGCAACGCCATCAAAAAAATGCAGAGTACCTCTGGAAAAGTTTGGAGAACTTGGGACTCTCGTTACATGTTGAGCGCGAGTTTCGTCTACCAACACTAACTACAGTTTGCATTCCTGACGGAGTAGACGGTAAGGCGATCGCACGCAAGTTACTGGATGAGTACAATATTGAGATTGGTGGTGGCTTGGGTGAATTAGCAGGTAAAGTCTGGCGAATTGGTCTGATGGGTTACAATAGCCGCCCAGAAAGTGTAGATCAACTTATTACAGCTTTACGAGACGTTCTGCCCATATAAACAAATTTTTCCCATGCTGAAAAGCATGGGAAAAAGGGAATTTTACATTAACTAAGGCTTTTAGTCAACCTGCATAAGTGGTATTGTCTTGAACAACAGCATTACTTTGATGTATCTATTCTTCATGGCGTTGTAAGCTATATGTAAGAGGTTGAGGGTTGTTCTGCATACTGTTTGAAGAATAGTGGGCTATAACAAATAGGGGTAGCGTCAGTGTTAACAGCCCGATGGCTATTCCTACAATATCTGCCAATCGATGGGAAGATGTATCGTTAGAACTGGCAGATGGAGTATTTGAATCCATAAAAAATTAATCGAAGTTTTTCACATCACTTAAGTTTCAACTCTCTTACTAGAGAGCCTTATAACTATTTTAGCTATTTTTTTTACAGGTTGCATTCTGTTCCCCAAGAACAGCAATCATGTTAGACAAAGGCGTCACTTTTTTTCTTGGGGAAATTCATTATGCAGAGTCATTACAATATTTTTGTGAAAAATCTGTGATTTATATCACTATTCATTTAAGCTTAAACTATTTTTAATATTACTCTGTAGTAACTCTAGATCATTTGTAAATATGGAGAGATAGGATTGCGGGAACTGACAAATTTGTTACTTAAATAGAATCGCTATAGATCATACAAGCTTACAAATTATTTTTCCGATTTACTTAAATGCTTTAAAAATAATAGTTCTAAATTGTTCAAATGAATTCAACCAAACCTTTATCAACGAAAAAAACCGCCACTATATGAGGGCGGTCTGGTTAAGCAATCGGAGGGTACTTTTAGCTTACTCTGCTAATTCTGAGATTGTTGTAGCATAGTTTGCACTTATTGCTAGCACAGTAGGCTATATGAAATTAAAGCCTTCCATAAGCGCTGATTGGTTCCTTGATAAAGCGTATGTAAAGATGTTTGAATGTAGATTTCACCACTCGGGGCATCGCGAAATCAATCGGTAAAAACTTGTCTGGTAGCCGCCAATCATCAATTTTTAGCAGATCGGGCTGTAAGTGTGGAAAATGAATACTTTCTAGTTCTGGACAAACTCCCAACCGCATTGAGGCAGCTACTGTGGGGACTTGTTCTGGTGATACATTCAAGATTTCGACCATTGCCCTATCCAAGGCAAATACATCAGGTGATGCGCCTAAAATACCCAATAAACGGGGCTCACCACCACTAGGACCATTGCCTTCATGGCCGATAATGCCATCTAGTATGGTTAAGTTAGGATGAATTGCTCTAGCAGTTTCAACCAACATTTCACCAAATCGGTTTGCGTCTTTTCCTGCTTCC
>JAJPJF010000075.1 GCA_021324415.1 Nostocales cyanobacterium Centralia_MAG_434 | reverse complement strand
GTATGAAACTAAAACTTCAATCAAGTGTTGTGTTATATTGACAATACTTGCACTTGCCAAGTATTAAACAATTGAGAGGAAATCATTATCGTAATCCAAAAGCAACTAATTAATTCACAAATCAAGTCACCTCAAGTCTTCTTGATTGACAATGAAAATAATAACCGGGGACTCATAGATACATATGAGGCTCTACAGCTAGCACAGAGCCTAGAGCTTGACCTAGTTGTAGTTTCTGAAGGTAAAGATGCTCCAGTCGCCAAGATTGTCAACTATGGTAAGCTTCAGTATCAAAAGAAAAAGCGTCAGGGACGCAGTGCTAAACCTACGGTAAAGGAAGTTCGGCTCCGCCCGAATGTAGGTGTGAGCGACTACAACTTACGCATCGAGCAAGCTGTTGGGTGGTTGAGTAAAGGTGATTCAGTCAAGTTTGTTATTCGTTTACGAGGTCGAGAAAATCAATATCGTGAACAGGCTGGAGAAATGTTAGAGCGGATTACCACTGCTCTGGGTCAAGTTGGTAAAGTCCAGTCGCTTGATAAACGTTCACTGGTTGCTCAAGTCATTCCTGCCTAATTAATTGGGAGTATTTAGCGACTCGCTAGAGAAGTGCGATCGTCCCTCGCCCACTACCCTGAGAACTAATCCCCCCAAACTGCCATAAATTCTTCCCATTCCTGGTCAGTCTGGGGTGGTTTGTCTTTGGTCAGCCCACTACTCACGCTAGCTTCCTAGCTTGCTCTATGCTCTCGCCAAGCTTAACTAACTGGGATTCTAGATTGGGTTTGTAGCCTTGGGCTAGTAGCTTTGCATATTCAGTATCGGTCATGCCGAGGTCGTGGATGTTGGTCATGGGGAATAGAGGGGCACGTTCAAAGGTTCTGGCAATTTGGCATAACAACTCTTTGTTTTGCAGTTTAAGGAGATCCTTTAAAAAGAAAATACCACACGAGTGTGTGTTAATTCTTCAGCACAGACAGATATCCATTGTAATAAGGCTGGTATTTTCTTTCCAGGAAAGTGCCTAAATGAGATAACACAAAAAAACAGCTACAAATCGCCAGTTGTTGACCCAACGCTTTTGAATTACTCAGCAAGCAATTTACAGCGCTCGGTCATCGCTTCACTACAACTGGCTAGTAATGTACCAAAAACCACATAGTCAATGTGAATTGCTCTGATTTAAGGGAGATCCAAAAAATAAAATGTCCAACCGTACTCGTTAATCGGTGTGCAGACACGTTGATAGTGTAGGGGCAAGGGCCTGGAAGGCTCTTGCACGGTTGGACATTTTATTACTGGTAAGTGCCTAACTGAAACATGTTGTTCTTCGCCTTTTAATTTAGTGAATGTTGTAGGTTGTGAATTACCCTTCAATCACTTAATAGGTGCGACTATTTTTTTTATGCAGTGGAGCCAAGATCATCTACCCCAGTATCATTGGCTATGCCTAGCAGCCTATAGAGACAGCGATCTCTGTTGGGTTTTACTCATAGTTGGGTGAGTGCGATGGTGTAAGCGCCCACCGTAGGCATCGCTCCGATCCTTTTGTCGCTGGAATCAGGTAGGGCAATGGCGTAAGGGAGATCCAAAAAATAAAATGTTCCACCTTATTACCACGAATAACCTACTGCGCCGACAGATCAACAACGAAGGTGGAACATTTTATTACTGGTAAGTGCGTAACCGCCTGGCGGAGGTGATCGCAATCATGAACAAGATGGGATAATTTATTTCCTAGTGTTCTCTTAATAGACACAATGTAGAGTTGGACGACAATGCAAAAACTTCTTTTTCACAACAGAGATAACTTTAGAGCGCAAGCCCTATTTCTTGGTAAGAAGATTAACCTACAAAGATTGAATTACGCTTGCTTGGCGACTATGCCATTAATGGTTACAGTGGGTGAACACGGCTGTGCGGTGCTACTGGGCTATGGTGCAGTTGTTCTGTTTAACCTTGAGCCTGTGGAGAAAGTAGCTTTTTTAACTCAATTATCCTCTCAAGTTAGTGACTCAATAAGCAACCCCGAAACAGAAGAAGTGGAAGTTCATCTTAATGTTGCACAAAGTGAGCGAGTTAAGGAAGGAAAAATTTTCCTACATGAATTTAGTGTAGAACGTTTACAGCTAGTGGCTGATATTCTTGCTAAAAGTGTTGTTCTTTCTCATTATGAAACGAGCCTAGCAACTGTATTTGATCAAGTTGAACCGTTTGCGGCTAGTCTCCAAAGTGACAACAGGAGTAAACGCAAGAGTCGGGAATTATTGCGTCAACTTGGGACTACCCTGTTAGTTCAACATAAAATTGTGGGTCGAGTAGAAATTATTGATAAGCCGGAGTTGCTTTGGGAGTCACCACAATTAGAAAACTTATATCTGCGTTTAGAGGATGAATACGAAATCCGTGAGCGTCACAATGCCTTAGAACGAAAACTAGAGCTAATTTCCCAAACCGCACAAATAGTGCTCGAGTTCATGCAGCATAGCAGTAGCCAGCGAGTAGAGTGGTATGTGGTGATTTTGATTATTGTGGAGATTCTGCTGTCGCTTTATGACATCCTTTTTAAAAGCTAATGCTTAGTGCCTCTCAGAATCGGGAAGGTGAACACGTTAGAGAACCTTCAAAGTATGAATGTTCGATAATAACTTGTGTCTTTAAAGTGTGTTCTTTTTGTTTCCCACTAGAAAATGTTTTTTGATGTCTTTGTGGTTTTTCTATGGGACTTTCCATAACATCCATGACAACTAAGTCTTCTAAATCGGATGTATTTAACAATTTTTTCTTTCCTGGCAAACTAAATTTTCGGGACTTAATTAAAATGTTTTCAATGTTGTGAACTATACGACAAGCTGTTGATTCTGCTATTCCGAAATCTTGCCCTATATGAAAATAAGTTCTATATTCTCTCCAATACTGAAGAACCATTAAAACTTGATCTTCCACAATTAATTCGGGAGGACGCCCAGATTTTTTGTGCAATGCTTTTTTAGCTTTAACTATACGAACCATCAATCGATAAGTTTTACGATTAACTCCTGTTAGTCGTTTAAATTTTGTGGCAGACAATTGTTTGGTTTGAGAGTATTTCATTTTTAACTCAGTAATTATACT
>JAJPJF010000206.1 GCA_021324415.1 Nostocales cyanobacterium Centralia_MAG_434 | reverse complement strand
AGTATCAATATTTTGAGGCGAGGACTCACTACCGTGGGGCACACGGGAAGCTACGCTTGGGGAGATTTGCCCTCTTGGGCAGTTGGGGCTACCCTGCTGTCTAACGGCGAGTCAGTGAACCAAGAATCCCCGCACCTTTAGGTCGGGGAGTGTCAAGAGTTAGCATAGTTGCCTTTAATTTTACCGACTTACACAATATCAGAATTGATAGCAAAGATAATAAGTCAATAAGTATATTTGTACTACTGCGGACAGGTTTTTATCAATTGCCATTAATCCCAACGTGGATGTATTTCCTCACAAATTCTTCACAAAAATTTTATATCCTCAACTTATGTTGTTAAAGGGAAGGGGGAATTGGGGAGACAAAGGACGGGAGAATATAGCTTTCCTGATTTTTGTTGGTCTATAAATTTCAAATTAATTAACTACGGTATTTCTGCAGGTGTTTTGTGCTTTTTAACGTTACAACACTTAAAAATCAATCAAAAGTCATACCAAAGGCTCTTAAACAACAGATTGTTAAGGGCAGTTTTGGGTTGGCACTACTTTTGTTGTGCATTTTTGGAATTGCCTCATATCTAAGCAGACAACAGCTGATTGACAATCAGAAGCGGGTTGAACAAACTCACCAAGTGCTAGATAAATTCGACGAGTTATTTCATAGCTTGGAAACTAGCGCCCAAGAACGCAGTAACTACATTATTACTCAAGGGAGAATGGATCTTAAAGATTACCAGGTTGCGTTACAACGAGTGAAAACATCACTGCAAATACTTCGACAGTTAACTGTTGACAACCCTCGCCAGCAAATTCGACTGAATGAGATTGAACCTTTGATCCAGCAGAAGATAGCTTTATTGAACAAATCGATAGATTTGTTCCAGCACAATCCTACTGATCAAGTTACTCAAATTGCCCTGTATCATCAAAACAAAAAATTGCGAGACAAGATTCAGGCAATACTAACCGGAATGAATGATGAAGAACAACATTTATTGTTGCAGCGATCGCAAGCAGCCAACACTAGCACTTTCTACACAACTTTACTACTAGGAGTTAGCTACTGTTTTAGTTTTATACTACTTATTAGTGTTTATGGGCTGCTCATTAGAGAGATTCGCTATCGTCAGCAAGTCGAGGAAACTTTGCGCCATAACAACGAGCAGCTGGAAACCAGAGTTGAACAGCGAACTATGGATCTCTCTAAAACTGATGCTTCTCTCACGCAGGAGATTAATGAACGTCATCAAGCTGAACAAACAATCCGCGAACAGGCTGCCCTCTTGGAGATAGCAACAGACGCTATTTTCGTTCAAGATCTCGAACATCGGCTTGTGTTTTGGAACAAGGGTGCTGAGAACTTATATGGCTGGACTGCTCAGGAAATATTACATAAAAACGTTAAGGAGATCTTGTACCACACAAATTCACCGCAACTTGAGGATGCTCTAAAAACTGTCTTGCAGACAGATCACTGGCAGGGGGAACTGCAACAACTCACAAAAAATGGTAAGAACATTACTGTCGCCAGCCGATTTAACTTAGTCCATGATCAGCAAGGACATCCTAAATCAATTCTTGTCGTTAACACTGACATTACTAATAAAAAACAAGCTGAACGTCAGTTGCTTCATGCTCAAAGGTTAGAGAGTCTAGGGACACTTGCTAGTGGTATTGCTCATGACCTTAACAATGTCCTGACACCCATCTTAGCTGCAGCCCAACTTCTACAAATGAAATTTGTCAACTGTGATGATAATGCTAAGCAACTACTAACAATATTGGAGAGCAGCGCAAAACGCGGTGCTGATTTGGTCAAGCAAATTCTATCCTTTGGTCAAGGGATGGAGGGAAGCCGGACTCACGTCCAGCTTCGGCATTTGCTTTCGGATGTGATCCAGGTAGCGCAACGCACCCTCCCTAAATCTATTGAAGTCCAGGCTGACCTGGCACCTGATCTATGGAACGTTCATGCAGATGCCACGCAACTTCATCAGGTATTTATGAACCTCATAGTCAACACTCGTGATGCTATGCCTGATGGCGGTCTCCTTCAGATTAGCGCCCACAACCTTCTGATTGATGAAAGCTATGCTCACATGCATACCGAAGCGCAAGTCGGTCCTTATAGTGTAGTGACGATCGCAGATACTGGAATTGGCATTTCACCAGAAATTATCGACCGCATTTTTGACCCCTTTTTTACAACCAAAGAGTTAGACCAGGGAACTGGTCTGGGACTTTCCACCGCTGTTGGTATTATTAAAAATCACGGTGGTTTTTTAAGTGTCCAAAGTGAGGTAGGTAAGGGTACTAACTTTACAGTGTACTTACCGAGTCGAGACGGTCAACAAACCGAAGCTGTGGAAGATTTACAACCGCCTCATGGTCGTGGTGAATTGATTTTGGTGGTAGATGATGAAGTCACAATCCCTAATATCACTCAAGCCACCTTAAAGAGTCATAATTATCGGGTTTTAACTGCCAATAATGGCATTGAAGCACTCTCAGTTTACGCTCAACATAAGAATCAGATCAGTTTAGTATTAATAGACCTAATGATGCCTAAAATGGATGGCGCAACGGCAATTCTTACATTGCAACGACTGAATCCAGAGGTTAAAATCATTGCAATGAGTGGCCTGATGACTCATAAGATTTCCTCTCTAATTAGTCATCTTGACATTCAAAAATTTTTGCCAAAACCCTTCACTACTCAAACATTGCTAACAACTCTGCACAGTATACTTTCTCCTTGACCGTGTTTGTGCCTGAACCCACAATTGAACAAACCATCAACATTTTGCGGGGACTGCGCGATCGCCTAGAAGCCCATTATAAAGTTACATTTAAAGTAGCTTTTAATTCTATTTGTTTCGGGTATTGATTTAAAAGGGATTTCGTCAATAAAATAAGCAATGGCGGCTTGACCAAGTGCTTGGGTACCTGTGCTAGCCACAGAGGCAGAAACAACATTTCCAAAACCGGGGATAATTTTCAACAAACTTCTGGCAACTTCACGTAGTGCAAACGCAGTTCCAATATTAATGCCCATTGCACATGAAAACTCTGTTACGGTTTGAAATGACAATTCACGACCCGCAACGTATGCAATAGCAGCAATCATGAGCATCTGAATTGTTGTAATGATTGGTAAATCATCGCCGGGCATTGGTAAAGCACCGACAGTACTAGAAGCGACACTACATATATTAACGATGTTAGTTGCTACTTTTTTTTGGAACTTACGAACTTTAGCAATGCGAGCAAAGGCAAGATTTGGTCCAGTAGGCAATTCTTCTACCAGAAGGGATTGAAGACGATCAATGTTCCAACGATAATCGCGGCTTGCATCCATTGTGCCATTTTTTCCGTAGCGAACAAATGCTACAGTTGGAATCACTTTTACTAATTTGTCGTTTAAACTCTTTCTGGACTTTAAATGTTCTGTAAATACCTTAACAGCAGCTTTTATGTTTTGAGTTTTCTCCTCATCATCTGTTGGTAGTTTGCGAATGTCTGGTGGGTCGAGTTCATCACATTGAGTGAGAACACCTACAATTGGTAGAGCATAATCATGAATATTTTCGATATTCCGCAGAATCCTTTCAAAAATATCAAGAGATTCATGAATTGCTGAGTCAACTTCCTTCGCTTTGCACAAAAAAAGCACAATATCAGGACATTTTTCGCGGATTGCTAGGAGAATACTTTCTTGGGAACTTGAAGCGAAATCTTGTTCTATGGGCTTTCCTCCTTCTTGAATACCTCGCGTATCCAGAATTTCAATGTTTTTACCACCATGCTCGTATGTATACCAATGAGCTGCTCCCGTTTGTGCTTCTACTGCTCCAACTTTTGCAACTGGGGCATTAAATAGGGCATTAATGAGAGTTGATTTGCCTGATCCGCGTCTACCAACAACCATAAAACGAGGTGAACGCACCTCTTCAAGGATATGTAGCAACTCTTTCAATTCTCGCTCTACTTGTGCTTTCAATGGAGGTGGAAGATGAGAGAGTTGCCCTAAGAGCTTATTGATCAAAGCAAAGTAGTTATCTAGCTCATGTTGTCTAGTTGTCGTCATAGAAAAACTCGCCGAAAACTTCTAGCTAAGGGATGATTTAACTCTTTATATTTAAAATTTTGGTTAGGTATCTATTTGTATTGTAGTTTAGGTTTTTATTTTGGAAGCTGCTTTTTTTTACTAATTTATGTTTGCTTAGTTGCTTACTTGTTGATTCAGTTAATAGATATCTATCAACATTAATCAACATTAATGTAATAGTTTGATAGATATAGTAGCCCTATATAAGTAGTAAAAAATAGGCGTTGCTGAATCAAAGTATGAATGTGCAATTCACAGGTGTGTGGAGACGTATCAATGCTACGTCTCTACAAAGATTTGATTTTTATCTACAAAGATATTACAAACATAATTCATATTAAATTCAACAATGCCCATTTCTGCTACTACATGCACAGAGCACAATGCTCCCACTATTTTTAAAACTAGTGCTGTCGTGGTTGTTTCCTGCCAACTCGATGGGGATTGATGAGTAGACCGACACCAATAGTCCAACCCAATGACGCCATCCATCCTGCTAATACATCTGAAGGATAATGGACTCCCAGATATAAGCGTGTCCAACCAATGACTAAGACAAACAGAATTCCTGCAATCAGGACAAACCAACGCCAACGACTGTTCCAAGCCAAAATGACCAAAGCTGCTACGAAGGCCATGCTAGCCATTGCATGGCCACTAGGAAAACCATAATCGAATTCTGGAGCAGGAGAAACCCAAAGATGAGGACGCGCACGGTGTAGCAATACCTTGGCAGTGCGATTAATAATAGTACTGCCTACCAAGGTGATGAGAAAGAATTCTAGCGCACGCCACCGCCGTTTAACAAATAAGAACAGTGCTGTTAAAACGGCTGCGGGGAACACTCCCCAATACACTCCCAACTTCGTCAAATAGGGAACAAAAACATCTAGTTGAGGTCGAGCAGTCTTATGGATAGCCAACAAAATGGGTACATCAAAGAAAAATCCTTCTTTTTCCCAGACATCCTCTGCTAAGCTCCCAAATATCACAAAAGGAACAATAACACCCAAAAGCAGGAGCAGTACAGCCCAACGACGAGCACTAAGTTGCTGTTTAAGCCAAAACAGTAGAGAACGCAAAAATTTTATATATTTAGTAAAAGTAGCTTTTAATTATAACTCTTATGGCTGCATCCAATAGCACATCCAATAGCAATCTTAGACAAGTTGTCAAAATTACAGGTTTCAGAATCCCGGTTTCTTGGAGAAATCGGGATTCTCGTTTTTCACCCCGCAAAAATTGAAATAGGACTTTTTCCGACTCTAATACCGAAGTTATCCGACTGACAATTATTGAGCTTATTGCAATTATTTAAATATAAGAAGAGTTAACAGATATTCTTCTTGTACCTACTGTCAATTGAATCATTTAGAGAACTGTAAAATCATGCTAACTCAAATTTTGGAAAGCCAATTGTTAACCGAGTTATCTGACCAGCAAGAACAGATGATTGCAGGTGGCGGTCTTAGTAACATTAACAAGAACGTTAGCACTTACTATGATCCTAATGCAATCAAGTTCCTTAACCAAGCAGGCTCAGGTCCTGGTGGCAGCTTTGTCAATACAGGCCTTGAACAAGCTGAGTTGCACACTGGTTCCAAAGAAAAATTCCGCGCGACATTTCTCTAATAGCAATTTAGTCAACACTAGGAATCATGTGATTCCCACTATTAACTTTCCCAAATCCGATTTTACTGTCAATTGAATCCTCTAGTGAAGTGCAAAATTATGCTAGCTCAAATTCTGGAAAGTGAATTGTTGACTGAATTATCTGACCAGCAGCAACAGATAGTTACAGGTGGCCAAGTCTATAATGACTTTGGTGGCTCTGATTTCTATAGTGGCTTTGGCAGCTATTATGGTGGCTTTAGTGGCTATAGTGCTTCCAGTATATCTGTTGGTAGCTATGGTGGGTTTGATTGGTGATTTCTATTACTAGGGATGAAATTCTGAGTTCTTTTCACTCTTGAGTGAACTAGACTTCCCCTAGCAAAGAAACACACATAGACTCAAAAGGGAGCATTCCATTGTTGGATAAGTTGTGTGTTCGCGAAGCGTGTGCTTTGCCCTCACGTCTCGCTCGCCAAATATACTAAGCGAGCAAGATGGTTGCATTACAAAATAAATCTGCCAAATCGGGATGCACCATCTTGAATAGCAGTTTTGGCGATCGCCAAAACTGCTATTGCTTAGACTAGAACACTGAAACCTTTAAGGGGATAGTGTTGATTTTTTTCAATATCTAAGATAGGAAATAACATTTTTTTACAATGGGAGTACAAAAATTTGTGGGAGCAGTCGAATGAGAGGAGCAATCCTCACAATTTTCTTAGAATTAACACATAATATTAATGTTTAATTGTTCTTAGTAATGACACTTCCACACTCCATAAAGGGGGTGTGGTTTTTGTTGTAAAGGTCATTGCCCTGAGTTTTAGTCTACTGAGTTTTTAATCATTATCCATTCATAGGTAGCGAGAAATTATGGTGGCGAGTCATATCCAACGACAACTACTAATTATTGGCGGTGCAGAAGATAGAAGCGGAGATTCTCCAATTCTCCGGGAGTTTGTACGCCGTGCTGGCGGCACGAAAGCAAATCTCGTCATTTTGACAGCGGCAACAGAACTACCAAGAGAAGTGGGAGAAAATTATCTTCGAGTTTTTGAGCGACTGGGAGCCCAATCTGCTCGTATTATAGACACTGAAACTCGTGAAGATGCTGCTTCATCCACAGCATTAGAAGCGATCGCAATAGCAACTGGTATATTTTTTACTGGTGGAGATCAAGCTCGAATCACTAGTATTCTCAAGGATACTGATCTTGATCGAGCCATTCACAAACGTTTTAAGGAAGGCTGTATTGTTGCAGGCACGAGTGCTGGTGCTGCTGTGATGCCAGATAAAATGATTGTAGAAGGCGACTCACAGACCAACCCTAGAATTGAAACTGTTGAAATGGGACCTGGTTTGGGGTTCTTACCGGGAGTGATCATAGACCAACATTTTTCCCAACGTGGACGTTTAGGACGTTTAATATCAGCGTTGCTACTAGAGCCTGCTTCTTTAGGATTTGGTATTGATGAAAATACTGCTTTAGTTGTGAGTGATCAGCAAATTGAAGTGATTGGAGAAGGTGCAGTCACAATTGTGGATGAATCAGAAAGTACATATAACAATAGCGACAAAATCTTGAAAGATGAGGCGTTGGCAGTTTTTGGAGCCAGGCTTCATATTGTGCCACATGGGTACAAATTTAATCTTGACACTCGCCAACCTATTCCAAATGAGTAGATATACTTACATCTTGCACTTTATAAGCTATTAGCCCCGTAATAAATGCATGCTGCACTCCCAAGAATATATACAAACCATGTCAAGAAAAATCCGATCGCTCTTCCTGGAGAAGGTCCATAAGTTTTGATTAAACCCCATGCGTGAGCAATCCGAGCGACACTTAAAGTACTTCCAAGCAGCCAGAGAAGCCAAGTTGATGCCTGCATTAACTCTAAAGCCAACACGAATAGCAATGCATGGGGTACATACTCAGCAAAATTGCTATGAGCACGAATCTTCCGTTGTAACAATCCATAATCTTGAGGTTGACCTTTGAAAAATTTCTGAGATGATTGCTCAACTAAAGCTGCCCAAGGATTAGGATTTACCAATGGATCAGGTTGTGCCGCTACATCTTCTTTAGACTCGCCATGCCAAACTCTTGTTTTTGTTCGTTCAACTGATGCGATGCATGATAAAGAAAAAGCAATAAGACCGTTAATTCCGATAAAAAGAGTTGAGATAGGCACAGCATTTTCAATCATTTTGTATCCTTACAAAAACTGAGTGCTTTTTATTATGCTAGATCACACTATAATTTATTTTCATGATCGCTTATTCCAAGTTTCTCTTTAACTATTAGGGACAAAAACGAGCGTTGCTGAATCCAAGTCTAAATTTGCAATTCATAGGTCTGTAGAGACGTGGCAATGCTACGTCTCTACAGAAATTTGTTTTCTAACTACTCATTGGAGGTAAAAAACAGGCGTTGCTGAGTCTAAGTATGAATTATTGCCAGCAATCAGTAATTTGGGCTGCATTAGCAGCATTGTTTATACCAGGTAATCCAAAGCTGGCTTCAACTGTGCGTAACACATTATAGTGATTGATTTGCTCACTATACGCTCCCTGTTTAACATGAGCACCTACAAAGATGGTTGGAATCTGATTGTTGGTTGTTCCACTATCTTCATCCCAAGTAACAATCAGTAAGCTGTTGTGAGTTTTTGCCCACTGTAGATAGGGATCGATATTGTTTTTGAGCCAGGTATCAGCTTGCTGAATCGTGCCATCGTGCATATCATCTTGCTGATTGGGAACAACAATTGAGACACTAGGCAGACTGGTATAATTTGTCGAAGACGGAAAACTTGTAAAAGGTTGATTGACAGAACTGGCAAGATTAGTGAAATCCACCCAAGGATTGTGCTTGCGATAGTACAAACTGTTGTAAGAACAACCTGTGTAACCAGCACTTGGCATACTCTCCGAATAGCCTGTAAACGTGCGGCTGTTTGTGATTAACTGGTTACCTAGGTTATTTCCACTAAATGTTAATGGACAATTGTCATTCGTAACACTCTGCGTCGATCCACTAAATAAGGCTAGGTAATTAGGTTGGCTTGGGTGTGTCACACCGTGGGAATTGGTGAAGTTAGCTCCCTGCTGCGCGAGTGAGTTGATGTATGGAGCACTACTTGAACCAATAATCTGCGAGTAACCGTGGTTTTCTTCAATAACGATGACAATGTGATCAAAAGCTGGTACTGTGGCTGCTAATGCTGCTTGACCACCTATAGCCACACTAGCTAATGCTGCTAGCCCATTGGTAATTCCGCCGAACCATTTCCAAGAATGTCGAAATGTTCTCAACATATATGAGCCTTTTTTAAATTTTCTTAACGGAGAACTCGCCCTTTTTAAGGGGCAACCAAGATGACGTCATCAGTCTCTAGTTGCTATGAATTTTATTTATTCAAAGAAAAGCAACTTTTTATATGGTGCATTGTTAAATTTAAGAGCAAATTAAGCTGTTATTAATTCCTCGTTTCTTTGCTAGAATTATGAGTCTAAGGAATATATATATACAGTTTAGCAAAAAAATTAAGTAAAAATACGGAAGATTGAACGCAGACTAGTTCAACTACGTTCATCAGTTGCAATCAGGGATAAAATATTGTTATTTGTTGAGAGCCTGCTGGATCTCGGCTAGCTTAGCTGAAAGAATTTTTTGCAAAGATATTAATTCTTCTCTATCCGCGGCTTGTACTTGAAAATCTTGGATAGTTTTGGTGAGCTTCATCACTTTATGAGATTGGGCTGTCTTTTGTGGATAATACTGAGTTAAAGTATCGCTAACTAATCGTTTGACATCTCCTAAGGAGAGTTTTTCTTGAATAACTTTTTGGGTGACTTCTGTACGGATGAGAAATGCTTTCTCTTCATCAACATTAAGTTGGAAAGCTGATAACTTATTGAGTTCTCTGGCTTTACTACTTTCTAGTCCTTCTTGGCGGATAACTTGTTTAAGATCTTCTACTAGGTTAATGAGGGGAAAAATATTGTTATTAATTGAGATTGGGTTTAGCTGTAGCCCTAAAAGAACTGCCATCACCTCTAGTTCCTCTATCTTTTTGAAACCTGCTGTCTCCAGCCACTCTTGTTGCTCTGCCTGCTGTGCCAAGCGAATCTCGTTAAGTTCTAGGTGCTTTTGTCCACGTCGTAGTTGAGTGATTGCAGTATTCAGGATTTTTGGAATCTCGCTGGATTGATCTTTTAATTCAGGATATTTATAAACTATGAGTTTAATCAAAGATGTTGCTAGATCCAAGTCGTGCAGTTTCTGACTATGGATACTGGTGACTAGCTGTCCCTCAAAGATTTCCTCGGCGGCTAAAATTTGCTCTTTTACTAACAAGACTGCTTTTATAGTACTCCAACCAATTAATTGTGCGGCTCGCCACCTCAATTCTCCATCAAACAGGATATATTCTT
>JAJPJF010000188.1 GCA_021324415.1 Nostocales cyanobacterium Centralia_MAG_434 | reverse complement strand
GGGAATTGCTCCGATTGAAGCCCTATTCAACCGTGGTCCTTTTCCCGTTTCGGGGGGCAGTTCAATTGTCAATGCTACAAGCTACAATGCAGCTAAGTCATTTGAAGTCACAGGGTTGCCTTCGATGCGCATGATTGTGGATCTGAACAACTTGCAAAACTCTCTAAGCATCCACACCACTGGTGAATCTGGACATGCGTTTCATCAACACTACAACGACATGATTGAGTCGTGGCGCTCGATTCAATATCACCCCATGCTCTGGGAACAAAGTGCAGTGAAAGCTAGTACATCTGCCCACTTAACGTTGATACCTAGATAGCAGAAAACAAGGTATAGATGCATTACAGCCATTTTCAGGTAAATAGACCACAGTTGTAGGGGCGAACGGCCGTTCGCCCCTACAACTGGTGTGGTTCATTTATGTGAAAACTGCTGTAAATGCAGACTAGACAAGTCACCTCGAAGTTGACCAGTCCACACATAACGCATTAATTAACTAATAAACTATGTTTCCACTCCAATTCCGCTCTGGACTCTGGCACCATCCCGACTTTAGAAAACTTTGGATAGGACAGACTATTTCTAGCTTGGGATCGGAAATGACAAACTTTGCATTGCCACTCACCGCAGTTTTTACCCTTCATGCTACTCCTATAGAAATGGGCATGCTAGGGGCTGCTCAGTTTACTCCGTTTCTGCTACTAGGACTGTTTGCAGGAGTTTGGGTAGATCGCCTGCGCCGACGCCCAATTTTAATTGGGGCAGACTTGGGACGGGCTTTGCTGCTAGGAACCATCCCTTTGATGGCAGTTTTAGGATGGTTACGGATTGAACTTCTCTATTCTGTGGCGTTTTGCGTAGGCATTCTCACCGTGTTTTTTGATGTGGCTTACCACTCGTTCTTAACATCGTTGGTTAAGCGTGAAGAACTGATGGAAGGTAACAGCAAACTGTTTGCTAGCCGATCAATCGCACAAACTATTGGTCCAGGATTAGCAGGTAGTTTAGTCCAATTGCTGAGTGCACCTGTAGTGATTATGTTCGACGGACTTTCGTTTCTGGTGTCTGTTTTCTTCCTCAGTTTGATCCATATCAAAGAACCCACACCAGAGCCAGCCGACACATCCCAAAATATTTGGCAAGCGATCTCTGAAGGATTGCAATGGATGATCCAACATTCCCTCATGCGTCCACTGACCGCCTGCTTTACTACCTTGAATTTCTTTTGGTGTCTGCTGCTAAGTGTGAACCTCCTTTACTTAACGCGTGAACTGGGAATTACACCTACTTTGTTGGGTGTGATTTTTGCGATAAGTTCGATTGGGGCAATTTTAGGTGCCCTCTTATCAGCCTACGTAGTGCGTCTGTGGGGTTTGGGATCAACACTCATAGGGTCTATTTTTGGATGTGGGCTTGGATTTCTATGCACTCCTCTAGTCAGTGGAACTCAGCCGATGATGGTTTTACTCCTGAGTTTGGCAGGATTCTTATCAGGGCTGATGGGTATGATTAACAACGTTAACCAACTCAGTCTGCGTCAAGCGATCGCGCCCGACCACTTACAAGGGCGGGTAAATGCCACGACGCGCTTTTTGGTATGGGGTATAAGACCTGTTGGCTTCTTAATAGGCGGGATATTGGCTGAGGTTGTTGGCGTTCGAGCAACTCTTTTGGTGGGGGCTGTGGGGATGTTGCTTTCAGTTTTGTGGCTCTGGTTCTCTCCTGTCCGTCATTTACGCCAATTGTCAGCTTCTGATGTCTAATCCAGCTTTTTGTCGGGTTACTTGGCACGGGTGCCAACACAGAGTAGGGTCGGCTATGCTAACCCAGCAATTCTCATTTTGAAAAAAATAGAGTCTTAACCCCGATTTTGGAATTCAAGAGCATAACTTTGGTCATGGTCAAAATCATCCATGCGAGTTATTATTGTCTTTAAATTTGTTAGCTTTTTTATTTCATACTGTTTTATATTTAGTGAATTATACTTATCAAGAAGTTCGTAAAATATTAGTAACTCGAACTACTTTCTTTAAGGATATTCGTACCTTATTAAAATATTCATTGTTTACAGATTGGTCGCATTTATTCTCATTTATCATTTATTATTACAGAACATGACCCATCAAAAAGAGTAAACTCTAGTTGAGAAATGTGAAGATCTTAAAAGAGGAGGAGAAAGTTATTTTTTTAAAACTAAAAAGTTGGGGAGAATTTCATCTGGATTTATCATTTGAAATCGAGTTTTCGCGGACAAATTTCTTATCTCCAACGTCGGATGATAATTATCTGTCAAAAAATGATGCTTCGACACAAGTTCTCTATTTAAATAACAGAACTTTCTCTGATTTTTTTCAAAATGAGAATTGCTGATGCCGACCCTTTCAACACGAACAAATAAACTGAAAACTAGTGAGGCTGTGTATTCTTGAGATTTTTTTATATTTGTTAATTTTATGCAACACTCTTGACAAGGCTAAAACGATAATGATAATAATTATCAAAGATGACTAATCAACGACCAAAACATAAACCGTAGCAGTTTAACTTAGAGAAGACTTCTTTCTTCTCACAGCAGATTGTGTCCTTACAGGTGTAACTTATTTTAGCCACAGTTCTCAATAAGAGACATTAACCAAGTACTTTATTAAAAAATTTCTCATAGAAAGACAGTTGAACTAGAGTCCTAAAAGCATAATCAGAGAAACTTTACTGAAAAAGGTGAAAGTCAATCGCATAAATCTTAGTAGCACAATTAGTAAGCCTTTGTGATGAATGACCTTTACTCCACATAAGTATTTGTAGAAATGGGGTTATAGAAATGGGCAAACACCTTTCCAAGCT
>JAJPJF010000414.1 GCA_021324415.1 Nostocales cyanobacterium Centralia_MAG_434 | reverse complement strand
TGCTTTCTATTCCTTCATGTATGTCTATTTCCTGCAAGGGAGCCTGATCCATATAAGAGTAATCTTTAACTGCCTGGACAAGATGGGAAATACGGGTAGTAGAATGGTCAATTTCGTCCAATAATCTTAATTCTTGCAGTGTTAGCTCTATCCAACAGAGGACATCACCAAGCAACAAGGTTCCTACATTCTCTTTTACATTTTCCAGCCAGTCAACATCTACACCTGCTGCTACTAATATAGGCGCACCTTGCCAACCATTTACAATGTCGTGCGCTTCTAGCCATTTTGTGACTTCATCCTCGCGATCGCTTGCTTGTATGGGATCAAGTTTTTCGGGATTTTTGGCACGAATGATAGCATCTTGTTGCAAGCTAGCAAAAAAAGCCTTCTGTGTGCTATTCATCTGCTGCTGATTCAGTTTGTTTGTCAATAATTGCAACACTTGCACCGTTTCTCGTAATTGTCCTACTGCTCTAAGACTTGCAGAAGCAGGATTATTTAACTCGTGGGCAAGCCCTGCTGCTAAAGTACCCAATGCTACTAGCTTTTCACGATGTTGTGATAACGACTCCACCTGCTGTAACCGTTCTGCCATTGTGCGGAGAATCGAGGTCATCACAGAAGTACAACTAGAAAGCATTTCCCAGAATGCTGCATTCGGCAATTCAAAAATATGACAACGAGTGATAGCACGACCACTTGCCCAAAAGCGTTCATGACCCATTAAAACAGGCAATTCACCAAATAAGGTTTTTGGTTCGTAAATTGCTAGCAAAACCTCTTGATTGCCAACTTTCTGCGTAATTCGAATTTGTCCCTCAAGCAAAACAAAAACACAATCGGCAGGATCACCTGCTCGACGATGGATTTCACCTGGTTCCCGCCATACTTCTTTGCCCTGCTTAAGTAACAATTGTAATCGTGAGTCTGGGAGTTTAGCGAAGATTGGTACTTGGCGTAAAGTGTGGATGTCAAGCATGATTTAATTGATCTTACAAGAGTTATTAGTTGGTTCAACTGGCAAACGGACTCGAAAGCGTGTATCACCTGGTTTGGAATCAAAATAAATGTCTCCCTTGTGTCTATTAACAACAATGCGATAGGCAATTTCTAAACCTAATCCAGTGCCTTTACCAACGCCTTTAGTAGTCAAAAATGGTTCAAAAATTCGGGATTGAATTGCTCGTGGAATACCCACTCCAGTATCAGCAATTTCTACGACGATACAGCTATGGTCTTTGTGGGTGCTAATTGTGAGTTCACCTTTGCCATCCATTGCATCAACAGCATTATCAATCAAATTTGTCCATACTTGATTGAGTTCACTTGCATAAGCATTGATGCGTGGCACAGTACGATCATAGTTTCTGTGAACTGTGACTCCCTGCTTGAGGCGATGATGAAGAATCAGAAGGGTATTTTCTATGCCCTCATGTACATCTATTTCTTGCAAAGGGGCTTGATCCATGTATGAGTAACCTTTGATTGCTTTTACCAAATCAGAAATACGGCTGGTACTCTGCTCAATTTCATCAATGAGTTTATAAGATGCAATAGCTGACTCTAGCCAAGTGAGGACGTTGTCGAGACAATCGGGTGGGATATTGTCAGCCAAAAGATCTAGCTTTGAAGTATCGAGTCCGGCGGTTATCAGTGTAGGGGAAAGTTTCCAGGCATTAGAGACTTGATGGTCTTCCAGCCAGTCTGTCACTTCGTCTTCTTGATCGCTTTGGGCTAGGGGGTCAAGTGACGGCGCATTGCTTGCATATTCTATTGCTTGATATTTTATGTCAGTAAGGAATTTGAGTTGTTCATTAGAAAGCAAATTAAGTTGCAAAGTGAGATTCTGCAAGTTTTGAAAATTTTCGCGTAATAATGATGCAGCCCGTTTTGCCGCTGCACCGGGGTTATTCAGTTCATGAGCAAGACCTGCTGACATTTTACCTAGGGCTGCCATCTTCTCTTGTTGCCGTAGTTGCACCTCTACATCTTTAGTTCGCCCTGCCATAGCTGTCAAAATTACGTTAGCAATAGGGGAACATTCTGCCATGATCTGTTTAAAGACGGTGATGTCAATTCGCAAAACGCGACTGGGTGCGATCGCACGGGCGCTTGCTATTGATTTAGAACCAGTCAGCATTGAAAGTTCACCCATAAAATCGCCATGACGATGAATAGCCAGTACTCTCGTCTCACCACCCACAAGCTTTGTGATCTGAATCTCGCCTTCTATAACAACATGAAAGTTGTAGTTAGGCTCATCTTCATGAAACAACACATCCCCCGGATTCAGTCGAATTTCTGTACCATACTGCTTCATTTCTTCTAAAGCGTCATCTGGCAATTTGGGAAATAGGGTCACCTGGTTTGGATCGTGCAGCATGACAACTCCTTTTTTCAAGAATTTTGGATTTTGAACTGCAGATGTAGAGACCCTCCGGGCGTTTTTCCGGAGGTACCCAGATATGAACTAGTAAGAATCTGCGTCCATCTGCATTTACAGTGGTTACAAAAATGACTCAAACAACATTACTGAGATATTGATGGATAAATTGAACGCAGATTGAACCCTCACCAACACCTGAAGCAACCCGCTTCACTGAACCATGACGTACATCACCCACTGCAAAGATACCAGGCACATTTGTTTCTAGCAAGTAGGGATCACGCGGGAGTGTCCATCCTTTAATACGTCCTTGCTCGCGCGGCAAATAAGAACCTGTTAAAATAAAGCCGCGTTCATCTCGTTCGATCACACCATCTAACCAACTAGTACGAGGAACTGCACCTATGAAGATAAATAGTGAAGTTGCGGGAACTGTTTGTTGTTCTCCAGTTAGAGTATTCTGAAGAGTGATTGCTTCTAGCCTCGTTTCACCTTTTGCCGCAATAACAGTGGTATGGGTTTGGACGTGAATATTTGGTGTATCAGCAATTTGATCAATCAGGTACTGGGACATACTCTTGGTTAGGGAATCAGCACGAACCAACATTGTGACTTTATGGGCGTACTTAGAAAAGTACATTGCAGCTTGTCCGGCTGAGTTTGCTCCACCAACGATATAAACCTCTTCTCCTTGACAACTCATGGCTTCTGTCTGAGCTGCACCGTAGTAAACTCCAGCACCAGTTAAGCGATCAAGCCCCGGTATATCTAGACGTCGCCATGATACACCAAGAGCTAAGATAATAGCATGAGCACTGATTTCATTACCATTGACTAATTGTACAAAACGATACTGTTCTTCAGAGCGAATAGCTTGACATTCCTGTGGTGTGAGAATTTCAACACCAAAGCGTCTTGCTTGTGCTACTGCTCGATATGCTAAATCACTTCCACTCAAACCACTAGGAAAACCAAGGTAATTTTCAATGCGAGAACTCGTGCCTGCTTGTCCACCTGGGGCTTCTCGTTCAATCATTACTGTACGTAGACCTTCGGATGCAGCATACACTGCAGCGGCTAAACCTGCAGGACCACCACCAATAATAATCAAATCATAAAATTGCTTTTCGGCTTGGGTTCGTAGCCCAATTTTCTCAGCAATTTGCGTGTTGGTAGGTTGCATCAGACTCGAACCATCAGCAAATAGGACTAGAGGTAGGTGTAATTTATCACAATTAGCATATGCTGCTAGATGTTGTGCCTCTTCTGATAGTTCGATATCTAACCACTGATAAGGAACTTGGTTGCGTGCTAGGAAATCCTTGGCTTGATGAGAATGGGGTGACCAGCGGTTTCCAATCACGCGAATACCTTCAAAGGGAGGGTGAAAGTGTGCTTGCCAATCGTCTAGCAAATCCTGAAGCACAGGATACAAGCGTTCTTGGGGTGGGTCCCACGGCTTCATCAAGTAGTAGTCAATTCTTGTACTATTGATAGCGCGGATGGCTGCCTCTGTGTCTGCGTATGCAGTTAGCAAAGCTCGTTTTGCATCTGGAAACATTTGCAGTGCCTGTTCTAAAAACTCTACACCAGACATATGTGGCATACGCTGATCCACTAAAAACAATGCCACCGACTGGTTACGGAGTTTTATTTGTTCCAGTGCTGTTAATGCGCTTGTACCAGACTCAGCACGCAATACGCGGAAGCGATCGCCAAATTCCTGCCTGACATCCCGCGCCACAGCTTGCAGAACTTCTGGATCGTCATCAACAGTTAAGATTACAGGTTTAGCCATAGCGCTTTTATTTTTACAACTGTCCTAATATTACGCAGTCAGTCTCATGTTTTTCTACCTTAATAGGGTGACACATCTCGTCCCAGTTTCAACCTAGGCCCTACTTTGTATAGAGTTGGTTGAATTTGCAATCAAATAAAACCCCACCAGGGATAGTGGGGTTCGTAAAATGTTTTCAGTGAAGGTTCAATATTATCTAGCACGATCTGTACTTGATAATGTCAATACAATAGCCATAAATTCTGAGTAAACTCTGAGTAAAAGGGAGCATCCCCTAAATGGAATAAGTAGTGTGTTCGCGAAGCGTGTGCTTTGCACTCACATCTCACTCGCGTGATAGATTTAGCAAGCAAGATACTCGCACTACAAAATAAATCTGTAAAATCGGGATGCTCATGAGTAAAAAGGCTATACAGGTTACTTAATTTTGTAAGAAAAAATCATAGTTGTTAATGCTCTGAACATACATATCGCAATTCTAAAGCATTCGTGAAAAATGAAAACTCAGTTTCTTTAAGAAACCAAACTTCTAGACTGGAAATGATAAATTTGTGACTCAAATAGAATTGCTATAGGATTTTTATATTCTTACAAAACTACTTCTAGCATTTTTTAAAATAAAAAATATTGATCTGGAATTTTATCTTGTCCATTTGTAGCTCTATATATATACTCTCCTGTTACCCTTTATTATTATCCTAGTAACTGCATAGTCAGTGTGCTACACCAACTCAATAAACGACTCTATACGAGGGTTGAAAATGAGCCAAGTTGTAGTAAAGCTATTTATATAGCAGTTAGCATAATAAAATGTGCCTTATTTGGAGATAAATCTAGTGCCATCACCAAAAACAAACTAGTTAAAGCGTCATAGTATAAATAGCAATCATATGAATTTATCAGGGCATCTAATAGAAAAAGTTCCTCAGCAGCAAAGAATTTTGATTTTGGCAGCCAACCCAAAAAATACTAATGGGCTGCGTTTAGATGAAGAGTTACGTGAAATTGAACAAGGTTTACAAAGGGCAAAACATCGTGAGCAATTTGAAATAAAGTTAGTGTTAGCAGTACGCCCTAGAGATATTCATCGCTCTATTTTAGATTTCAATCCATCTATTATTCATTTTTCAGGACATGGGGCTGGAGAAGAAGGACTTGTTTTTGAGGATGATACAGGTAACGAGCAGTTTGTGAGTGGTACAGCCTTAGCAGATCTGTTTAAGCTATTCGCAGACCAGGTGAACTTGAATTGTGTTGTGCTGAATGGTTGCTACTCTCAAATGCAAGCGCAGGCAATCTCAGAATACGTCAATTATGTCGTCGGTATGAACCAAGCAATTGGTGATCAAGCAGCGCTCAAGTTTGCTGTGGGTTTTTACGATGCTTTAGGTGCTGGTAAATCGATTGATTTTGCGTATCAGTTAGGGCGTGTTGCAATTGAAGTAGAAGGAATTCAAGAACACCTTGTACCAGTTCTGTTGAAGAAGTTAAAAATAGATAGCATTTGTGAAGTTAATAATGAAGAAAAAACTTTTTCTTCTAAAGAAGTAGCTACTTTGATACGTCCTAAAGGGAGATATGTTAGTATAGAAGAGACTGCCAAAGGCAGTATAGCAACTATTTATAAAGCTAGGGACCAAACTTTAGAACGCTATGTAGCGATAAAAGTGTTAAATCGTTTGGACTTAAAACAAGAGTTTAAAGAAAGCGTTAAAGCAGCAGCAGAAATTTCTGATGAGGAGCATTTCATCACTATTTATGATTCTCAGTTTGATGAGAAAAATAACTTTTATTGCTACATAATGCAATGGATAGAAGGAGAAAATCTTCGACAATGGATAGATGATTATGGTAAAGATATTCCGCTTAAAGATGCACACAAAATTATTGTAGACATTGGGGGTGCACTCGTTCGCTCTTGGAAGCTAGGTTTTACTAATGGCAATATCAAACCGCCAAATGTGATGCTTAATAATGACCTTGAGCCTTTTATTTCATCCTTTAACTTACGTGCAAATCTTTCTCCTACAAGAATGCTACAAGAACTTAAATCTATGAAGAAATTAGGAGAGAAGGAATATCGAGAAGCGTTAGCATATTTATTGCCAGAAAGGTTTAATAAGTTGAATCCTCAGACACAGCGAACCGAAAAGTCAGATCAATACTTGTTAGGAATTTTAGCATATGAACTCTTGACTGGTGACATTCCAAAAACTCTTGACAGCCTCGAAGATTTAAGACAAAAAGGTCATAAAGCGTTTAAAAAATTAACATCAATCATCAATAAACGCTCTGATTGTCTTGAAGTTTTTGATAGAATTATTCTAAAAATGACATCACTTGATCCGGAGGATCGGTATACAACACTTCAGAAAGTAATGGATGAATTTTTGAATCATAAAAATATTTTTTTGAATATAACGAAAGAAAGTTATCTGAGGTGTGCACGCCAGCCAAATTTTGATGATGATTTTTTTAAAATGTTCTATACAAAATTTATAGAAAAAGGCTGTCCTGAAGCCAAAATTAAATTTCCTTCTATGTGGAAAGATGAGGATTGGAAGCGTCAACACCAACTCCTAAAAGAAGCTGTTCTTTTGTTATTCACTTACTTTGAGCACCAAGAACCAGAGGAACTGAATATTCTCAGCCGAATTGCAGAAATTCATAGTAGGAAAAGAAAAGATATTTCAGTAGACTTTTACACACCTTTTATTGATGCTTTGATCAGTACAGTGACAGAATTTGATCCCGCCTGCGAGGATGAAGCACATAAAGACATAGTTAAAGAAAGCTGGCAGAAGGTCACAGAACCAGGAATTAAATATATGCAATCGAAATATTAGAAGATGGAATTAAAGACAACTATGTGAAGGAATGTTAAGCCCTTGTTCTTAGCCTATGCCCGCTCTTTACGAATAATCTTACATGAGAGTTTTCTCAATACGACGGTCGGGTATGAGCCATATAAGCGCGATCAAAGTGTATATCAAACAGGCCAACCAGGAGTTTACAAAGGCGAGTGGAATTGCCACCGCATAAAATACCAACGATATCTTACCCTTTAGATCTCGGCCAATTGCGATCGCCAGAGCAGAATCCCTACCGTGGTGAGCAATGAGGGTAATGGTAAGTATTAAGTAAGCCAACGCAGCAAAAAACAGAACCATACCATAAATAGCAACTGGCGTAGCGGCAAAATGGTTCCTACCCATCCAGTCGGTGCCAAAGGGAATGAGCGATAACCAGAACAGCAGATGCAAGTTTGCCCAGAGGATTCGGCCATTCACGTGCCGGATTGCCTGCAACAAGTGATGATGGTTGTTCCAATAAATGCCGAGATAAATATAACTCAGCAAATAGCTTAGAAATACTGGCAACAGTGGACGCAGCGCGTTCAAATCGGCACCACTAGGCACCTTCATTTCTAGCACCATGATGGTGATGAGAATAGCAATCACACCATCGCTGAATGCTTCTAATCTCCCCTTCCCCATCTGGTATACTCTCCCTGATTATGCTCTTTAGTTAGTTTGGAGATTCGAGACAAACGAATCTATCAGTTTGCGTGCAATGCTTAACTTTGGTGGAATTGGGGGCAAATTATTTCTGTTAAACCAGGCTGCATCCACCAACTCCCGTTGATCGATAATAATGTCGCCACTAGCATAGACGGCAGTAAAGCCAATCATCAATGAATTCGGAAACGGCCAAGGTTGAGAGCCAAAATAACGGATATCCTTAACTAAAATTCCCGTTTCTTCCTGGACTTCGCGAATTACAGTTTCCTCAAGCGATTCTCCTGGTTCAACAAAACCAGCAACCACACTGTACATTGGTTCTTTAAAACGGTGTGCTCGAGCTAATAAAATTTGTTCACCTCGAGTGACCAACACAATAACGGCGGGTGAGAGGCGAGGGTAATTGACCAATCGACAATTAGGACATTTCTTAGCTCGCTGATTTGGTAACTGTATCATCTTCGTTGCACAGTGACCACAGTATTGATGAGTGCGATCCCACTCTACAATCTGAAATGCACGACCACTAAGAGCAAAAAAGTCTTCTTCTAAACTACCATACAGATCCCGAAGTCCTTTGGTAACCATACCTGGTGGAGCAATGGTATCCTTAGGCAATTCAGCACAATAACAGTCCTGGTTATCAAGGGTGCCAAGAAATTGTGTACGCACTGGCATGAGTCCAATTTCCGCCAGATCGCCTAGGAGCGGAATCTGACTATTGACTCCCACGCTTTCCACAAGCAGTTTGTTATCCACAAAAGCAAACCACCAAGCCAATTGAGACTGTTCTATAGGTGGAGTAACGCCAGTAATAAAGGTTCGATGCATGATTTGACGGCTCTATCGCCTTTAATCCATACCACATAAAAAATATTTAATCAATACTCTGCTCATCTCAACCCCCTTCCCTTGTCTCCCTTGTCTCCCTTGTCTCCCTTGTCTCCCT
This sequence comes from Nostocales cyanobacterium Centralia_MAG_434, assembly GCA_021324415.1. Lineage (GTDB taxonomy): Bacteria > Cyanobacteriota > Cyanobacteriia > Cyanobacteriales > Nostocaceae > JAJPJF01. The sequence continues at coordinate 199 of JAJPJF010000414.1, read as the reverse complement.
TGTCTCCCTTATCTCCCTTGTCTCCCTTGTCTCCCTTGTCTCCCTTGTCTCCCTTGTCTCCCTTGTCTCCCTTGTCTCCCTTGTCTCCCTTTTCTCCCTTGTCTCCCTTGTCTCCCTTGTCTCCCTTGTCTCCCTTGTCTCCCTTGTCTCCCTTGTCTCCCTTGTCTCCCTTGTCTCCCTTGTCTCCCTTGTCTCCCTT
>JAJPJF010000165.1 GCA_021324415.1 Nostocales cyanobacterium Centralia_MAG_434 | reverse complement strand
TCCCTTGCATCTGGATTACTGTGAATGAATGTAGTTAAAATCCCTATTCTTTCGTCTTTTAGTTTTTGTTCTAGTAAAAAATTTTTCACCTGCATAACCCGTAATCATTGTTTCAGTACAAACATACCACAAGTTTGTAAGTCGATTAGGATTGCTATATTCAGCATTTCTAGAGCTTTTAAATCGCTGTCGGCATCCATCATGATTACTTTAGAAGCGTTCTTAAGAATCTCCTTAAAGTTGTTCATTATCTCGATTCCTCGGTCACTAATAGTTCCTGAGAAAATGTGATTAATAAGCTGCACAAATTTGTCAAGAATCAATATGCACCCTTTCCAATCTGCAGGATTAATGCCCCTTTGAGGGTGCAAAGAGGTTATACATAAGGTAAGGCGATTTTTCTTGAGTGCTCTATCACCCTCATTTAGATTGCTTTCATCAATGTAGTAAGTGCCTAAAGTATTGGATAATTCCCTACCTAAGTCATAAGCTGTTTGTTTTCTGTCTCCCACAGATAATTCTTCAGAATCTCGCTGTAGTTCGGTTCCGGATTCTTGAGCAGTACTGAGAAGGCTAGACCCTTGCTCGATTTCGCTACTTTCATCACCTGTGATACTGCAAGATTCAGCCTCGTATCTAGAGGCACTTCTAGGAAGTCTGTCATTGCTAATCTCTATTGAATTTGTGGCGATTGTACTATTGTCAGTTTCAGAATCCCCTGTCAGTGGCGTTTCTCGGGATTCTGTGCTATAATTTACTTCTAGAGCTTTAGGGATTTCAGTGTTGAGGAGGCTTAGATTTTCATCAACTTGATGAAATGTAAGATTTTTAGTATAATCCATATTATCTATATAATTGAACGGGCTAGTATTGCAATTGCTAGCCTTCTTTTTTTGCCAACAAAATTAAGTGACTTAATTATCTTTTTAAGTATTTTTACTTAAAAAGATAATCAAGAGAATTGAATTTCGAACATTTCTGTAACAATGCTGCACAGTATATCATAAAAGTGGTATTTTTGACTTACTAGTAATAAAAAAGCACAAAAACAACAAACCCGCTAGTAGAAATTCTCTCAAAAATTCTGGAGAAAATCTTCTTGGCGGGCTTTCTTTTTGCGATTGATTGTGATAAAATTAGGCTCATAAGAAAAAGTTTATGATTCATCTGTGTTTTCCTTGGTAACCCGCCAAGGTTTTTTATTTTTTAGTAGATGTAAGGATAATTTTATCAGAAAAAAGTCTGATTGAAAAGATAAAATTTTCTATTCCAAATTGATATTAATTAGATGCGTGTAGAAAGTAGAAAAGAAATGTTTGTAAAACCAAATACATACATTTAGAGGTACATCAAAATCATCAATAACATCAGACTCAGTATTTGAACATTCGCATTCGGGACAATTGATTTTCATGATTTTTTCTTGCGATAATATTTAAAGAAATAGGTGAATATATTGTTGGGAAAGGAGCAATTGTGATTGCTCCTTTTTTGATTAAGCAAATACAGGTGTTATATCGATGCGATTATCCTTGCGATAGCCTACATACAGCTGAAGACTAGCCAATCCATCTGTTGCAAGTTTGCGCTATCAATGCCAGTGTTCTCCTTTTTGAGGGAGTGCATAGCTATGGTGATTTCTACACCGTATTTTCTCCCCTCATCCTGTATAAGAGAGATAACATCTTGCACTGCCTCAAATTGTTCCTCTGATAGGTTGCGTTTGAGGTTTTCTTCTTCATCCAGAATTACCTTAACTCGGGTAACCTCTGGATATTCAAGGCTGTTTGTAATGCGGCGATTTAGCTCTCTACGAACATCCATAAGCTTGATGTAGATGTCTTCCGGAGTTTTAGCTATGAACTTCTCAATCTCTTCAATGGGTAAGCCCCATAGCCATTGCTCGGCAACTCCCTGTCTTTTGGGATTAAAGTGAGTTCGCGCCGATTTCTGAACCGAAAAAATCGTGATATTGATAACCCCATTATTTAAAGTGGGGTAATTAGTTATATTTGGGTATAGATATAAAAAGATAATAAAAAGGAAAAAGTCGGGAAATCAGTATTAGACGACATTTCAAAGTAAGATGAGAGTGCAAACAAAAAACTGCTTATGAACAAAATAATAAGCAGTTAAAGATGTAGTAAAAATGATACAATGCATTAACATGTAATTTTAATGCTTAATTCTGAGGAAATTCTGAGGGTAGCAGTTAACCCAAAAGTGCTATCCTCTAAAGGCTTTGTTTAAAATAAGTACAAAAACTGCTATGGGTAGATTGAAGAAAGGGAAATCAGAACCAACAAAGCCAGAGCCACAGAAACAGACTTTACTCTTTGTTAAACCAAAGCCGACAGAGGAACCAAAACCAGAGGAACCTATAGCCAAGGTAGACCCCATAGCAGAGCCAGAGGAAGTCCCAAAGCCTGTAGAACGACCAAAGCCTATAAAGAAGTTACCCAACATTATTAAGCCTGCTGTAGAGTCTCAGGAAGCCATACAAGAGCAAGAGGATCAACAGGAGCAAGAGCAATCAACATCACTGTTTCAAGCAGTTGGGATTATCTGTGGTACTA